>NZ_JBMDIW010000029.1:0-63977 GCF_057808875.1 Caulobacter sp. FG7 | reverse complement strand
GACGCCAATAGATCCTCCCCCTCTGGGGGAGGTGGCCCGGAGGGCCGGAGGGGGCCGCCGAAGGCGGCTACACCATCCCCACCGCGTAGGCCTCGGCGAATACGCCCGCCTCGGACTTCTCGATCAGCGGGCGCACACGGGCCATGTGTTCGGTGAAGCGCGGATCCTCGCGGAAGAGGTCGGCGTCCGCCTGGGTGTCGAACACCGAGATCAGCACCAGCCCCTGCTCTGAGCGAAACAGCCGCGCGCCGCGCAGGCCCTTCACCTGGCCGCGCAGGCGCAGGTGCTGGGCCAGTTGCAGCTCGAGGAAGGCCTCGAACTGGCCGGCCCTCGGACGGATGACGCTGATGTTGACCACTGGCTCGGGGCGGGCCGCCCTAGGCTCGACGGGGCTGGCGACAGCGGCGGCTGCGACGGCGGTCGTGGCGGCGGCGAAGGTCATGAGGAGGCGCTCCAGGAAGGCGTTGCCGGTTGCGGAGCTCCTCCTGTAAAACCTCAAGCAAACTTGAGGTCAAGCGCCATGTCAGACTGCCCTTCCGCCTTCCAGACGCTGAGCGTCGGCGAACTGGCCAAGCGCGCAGGCGTGGCGGTGTCGGCCCTGCACTTCTACGAGGCCAAGGGCCTGATCCGCAGCCTGCGCACCGAGGGCAACCAGCGGCGCTATCCGCGCGGCATGCTGCGGCGGGTGGCGGTGATCAAGGTGGCCCAGCGCACCGGCATGCCGCTGAACGAGATCAAGCAGGCCCTCGCCGCCCTGCCCGACGACCGCGCGCCCAGCCAGGAGAACTGGCGCGACCTGTCGGCGGCCTGGCGCGATGATCTCGACGCCCGCATCCGTCGCCTGACCCAGTTGCGCGACCAGTTGGACGACTGCATCGGCTGCGGCTGCCTGTCGCTGACCTCGTGCCCGCTGCGCAATCCACGCGACTCACTCGCCGCCGAAGGACCAGGCCCTCGCCTTCTGGATGAAATTTGACACCAGCAAGACCGGCGTTCGCCCAAAACTCGCCCCGATCACGGCGGAGCTTGTCGCCATGCTCGATCTCTCTCGTCGCACAGCGCTGAGCCTGCTGGCCGCCGCCCCTTGGCTGGGCGCGGCCGCGCGCGGCGACGGCCTGAAACTGGCCCAGGCGGCCCGCACCCAGATCGGCGTGACCCTGGACTACGATCCCAGCTATCGCGCGATCGGCTATCCGCGGGGCGACGTGCTGCGCTCGACCGGCGTCTGCGCCGACGTGCTGGTGCGAGCCGCGCGCGACGCCTGGAACATCGACCTGCAGGAGCGCGTGCATGCCGACATGGTTCGCGCCTTCTCGGCCTATCCGGCCAGGCGCGCCTGGGGCCAGAAAAGCGCCGACGCCAACATAGACCACCGGCGGGTGCTGAACCTGGAGACCTATCTCGACCGCCAGGGCGCGAAGCTGCGCGCCAGCCAGGACGCGCGTTCTGGCGACGGCTTTGCCGATCCCCTGCCCGGCGACGTGCTGACCTGGCGACTGTTCGGCAACGGCCGCCCGCACATCGGCGTGGTCGTGCAGGGCCCCAACAAGGTGCGCGTGGTGCACAACATCGGCGCTGGCGCCCGCGAAGAGGCGCTGTGGATCTTCAAGCTGCACAAGCCGGCCGGGCACTACCGCTGGCGGGCGTAAAGGCCCCTCTCCCATAGGGAGAGGGTCTTGTTTCTAGAGCCCAGCCTTCTCGTCCAGGCCCAGGGCCAGGTTGAGGTTCTGCACCGCCGCGCCCGAGGCGCCCTTGCCCAGGTTGTCGAGCAGGGCCACCAGGCGGGCCTGGCCGCTGGTGTCGGAGCCGAATACGAACAGCTTCAGGCGGTTGGTGCCGTTCAGCCCCTCGGGGTCGAGGGTGGCCATCGACTTGGCCTCGTCCAGCGAAGCCACCTCGACGAAGCTCTCGCCCTTGTAGTGGGCGGCGAGCGCGGCGTGGAGGTCGCCCAGCGAGCACGAGCCTTCCAGCAGGCCAAGATGCAGCGGCAGCTCGACCAGCATGCCCTGCGCGTAGCGGCCGACGGCCGGGGTGAAGATCGGGCGGGTCAGCAGACCCCCGTGCTTCTGGATCTCCGGCACGTGCTTGTGGGTCAGAGACAGGCCGTAGATGCGGTAAGCGGCCTTGGTGTAGTTCGGCGAGGTCTCGTCCTCGAACTCGGCGATCATCGCCTTGCCGCCGCCGGTGTAGCCCGAGACGGCGTTGAACGAGATGGGCAGGTCGGACGACAGCAGGCCGGCCGAGACCAGCGGTCGGGTCAGGGCGATGGCGCCGGTGGCGTAGCAGCCCGGGTTCGAGATCCGCTTCGAAGCCGCGATCTTCTTGCGCTGCTCCTTGTCGAGCTCGGGGAAGCCGTAGGTCCAGTCGGCGTTGGTGCGGTAGGCCGTCGAGGCGTCGATCACCTTGACCAGCGGGTTCTCGATCAGACCGACGGCTTCCTTGGCCGCATCGTCGGGCAGGCACAGGATCACCGCGTCGGCGGCGTTCAGCATCTCGGCGCGGGCGACCGGGTCCTTGCGCTTGTCGGGATCGATCGAGATCAGCTGCAGATCGGTGCGGCCGATCAGGCGCTCGCGGATCTGCAGGCCGGTGGTGCCGACTTCGCCGTCGATGAAGACCTTGGGGGTGTTCGCCATGATGCCAACTCCTCGGCCTGGGCCGCTTTGTGTCGGGCCCAGTCTTGCAGCGCCATATGACCGGCGCATGCGTTCGGGCGCTGTCCGGCCCGATCGGAATTCACAAGAAAAAGGGCGCTTCGGATGACCGAAGCGCCCTCTTCCAAAACGCGTGCGACGACGCGCTTAGCGCTTCGAGAACTGGAAGCTGCGGCGGGCCTTGGCCTTGCCGTACTTCTTACGCTCGACGACGCGGCTGTCGCGGGTCAGGAAGCCGTGCGGCTTCAGGACCGGGCGCAGGGCCGGTTCGTAGTAGGTCAGGGCCTTGGACAGGCCGTGACGGATGGCGCCGGCTTGACCCGACAGGCCCGAACCTTCGACGGTGACGTCGACGTCGAACTGGCCGAGACGCTCGGTCACTTGCAGCGGCTGGGCGATCATCATGCGCAGCACGGGGCGAGCGAAGTAGACTTCCTGGTCGCGGCCGTTGACCGTGATCTTGCCGGTGCCCGGCTTGATCCAGACGCGCGCGATGGCGTTCTTGCGCTTGCCGGTCGCGTACGAGCGGCCTTGAGCGTCGATCTTCGGCTCGGCCGGAGCGGCCGCTTGCGGGTTGCTGGACAGGCCGGCCAGCGCGTCAAAACCTTGAGCTTCGGACATGACTTAGGCGCTCCGGGTGTTCTTGACGTTGCGCGCGGCGAAGTCGATGACTTCCGGGCTTTGCGCTTGGTGCGGGTGCTCAGCGCCGGCGTAGACCAGCAGGTGCGTCAGCTGCTTGCGAGCCAGCGGGCTCTCCTTCGGCAGCATGCGCTCGACGGCCTTGTTCAGGACGCGCTCGGGGAATTGACCGCCCAGCACCTTGCGCGGGGTGGTTTCCTTGATGCCGCCCGGGTGACCGGTGTGACGGTAGTAAACCTTGTCGTCCAGCTTCTTGCCGGTGAACTTCACCTTGTCGGCGTTGATCACGACGACGAAGTCGCCGCAGTCGACGTGCGGGGTGTAGTCAGGACGGTGCTTGCCGCGAAGACGCATGGCGATGAACGTCGCCAGACGGCCGACAACGGCGTCCTTGGCGTCGACCACGATCCACTTCTTCTCGACCTCGGCGGGCTTCAGGGAAGCCGTGGTCTTTTGCATGGGATTGATCCGTAATTCTTGTGCGTCGGGAGCCAAGGGATTGGATCCGTCCGCGTGAGGGGCGGCTGATACCCAAGGGTTCGCCGCCTGTCAACAATGCGCACGTAGGAAAGTTCGGAAAGCCTTGTAGAGCAAGGGGTTGAGCGATGCGGTATCTAAATACCGCATCATTTGATCCCATACGCCATGCAAAGAAAAGGGGCGGACGCCAGACCAGCGCCCGCCCCTTCTGCGGTAAGGGTTTGCCGCGTCTACTTGGCCCTGTCGAAGCCGAAGGCGTGGCGCATGACCTGGAAGACGTAGCTCTCCTCGACCACGCCGCGGACGAGATAGGCGCCCGGGCCGTCTGCATAGACCCCGACGTCCTCGCCGGCATGGGCGGCGCTGGGCAGATGAGCCACGGCCTGCTGGTGGTAGTCGTCTTCGTCGAGGTCTTCCTTGGCCGGGTCGGCGCGCAGATTGTTCCCTTCGACGCCGCCGGGACCGGTAGCGAAGCTGAGCACCGTGTAGGCCTTGCCGTCGCCGGCCACGACCGGTTCGCCCTCGTTGCCGGCCAGGCCCAGGATCGGGGCGTTGCGCGCGGCGTAGCCCGAGATCACCAGGCCATGGCTGTGGTCGGCGGTGACGATGACCAGGGTGTCCTTCAGGTCGACCTTGTCGAGCACGGCCTGGACAGCGTCGGAGAAGGCGGCCGTCTCGGTCAGGGTGCGCTTGGCGTTGTTGAGGTGGCTGCCCATGTCGATCTTGCCGCCCTCGACCAGCAGGAAGTAGCCCTTGGGGTTCTGGGACAGCACGTCGACGGCCTTGGTCGCCATCTCGGCCAGGGTCGGCACGCCCTGCCCGCTCTGGGCGCGCTCGACCTCGTAAGGCAGGTGCTCGCCGGCGAAGAGGCCCAGCAGCGGGCCGGTCCTGGCCGGATCGACGGCCTTCAGCTGATCGGCGGTCGCGACGTAGGCCGCCCCCTTGGCCTTGGTCCACTCGGCGGTCAGGTCGCGGCCGTCGGCGCGCTTGCCGCCCTTGGCCTCGGGCAGGAAGCGGGAACGGCCGCCGCCCAGGGCGACGTCGAGACGCAAGTTGGCAGGCGCCTCGACCAGTTGGCGGGCGATATCCTTGCAGCCGCCGGACAGGGCTTCGGCCGGCATGTCGGCGTCGGCTTCCCAGTCGCGATAGGCGGTGTGGGCGAAGGTCCCGGCGGGCGTGGCGTGGGTGATGCGGGTGTTGGTGACCGCGCCGGCCGACAGGCCGTGGGCCTTGGCGATCTCGGCGATGGTGGCGACGCGGGTCCCCGCCTCGCTGGCGCAACTCTCGGGCTTGGCCTCGCCGGTCAGGCCGATGACCTTGTTACGGGTCTTCACGCCGGTGGTGATGGCGGTGATGCCGGCGGCGCTGTCGGTGACCTGGGTGTCGTGGCTGTAGGTCTTGGAGAGCGCGGTGAAGGGCAGCGTCTCGAACGACAGGGCGTTGGACTCGCCGTCCACGCCCTTCTGCTGGCCTTGCCAGATCCGGCCGGCCACGGCGGTGGAGATGCCCATGCCGTCGCCGAGGAACAGGATGACGTTCTTGGCCCGGCCGGTGTTGGGGGTCACCGCCATGGCCCTGGCCAGCGCCGCCTGGCCAGCCTTGTAGTACGGGTCGGCCGCCTGCGCCGGCGAGGCGTCGGCGGCGTGGGCGAAGGCGGGCAGCAGGGCCAGGGCGCAGACGCCGGCCAGGAACGAGGAAGCGCGGATCACGGGGCAGTCTCCAGCAGGGACGTCGCGCGTGCTCTGCTGGAGTTTCGTGACAGTTCTTCGAGCGCCGTAGAAATGGGCTGAAGCGAAGGGCTGACCGTCTCCCGTAAAACCCTCGCGGAAGCGGGGGCCCAGGCTTTTCTGAAACCAGCGGCGCTCGACGATAAAACACCTGGGTCCCCGCTTCCGCGGGGATTTCTCGGAGATTGATTACGGCCGACGGACGCGCCAGGCGAAGGCGGTGGCCGCGCCCAGCAGCACGGCCGCGCCGGCCTGGTGCAGGACGCCCAGACTCAGCGGCACGGCGGCCATCAGGGTCCAGACGCCCAGTCCCGCCTGCAGCGTCACCACGCCCAGCAGAACGTAGGCAGTGATCTTGGCCTCATGCGGCAGGCGACGGGCGCGAGCAGCCCCTACGGCGATGACGATCGCGGCGGCGAAGACGGCGTAGGCCATCAGGCGGTGATGAAGCTGAACCGCGCCCTGGCTGTGGGCCAGCGTGCCCCAGAGCCCGTGGCCGGCATACTGGTCGGGCAGCAGCGCGCCGTTCATCAGCGGCCAGTCGTTGTAGACGAGGCCGGCGTCGTTGCCGGCCACCAGCGCGCCCAGCAGGCTCTGGAAGAACACCGCGCCCAGGAAGCCCAGGGCCCAGCCGCGCCAGTCGCTGCGCTCCTCGACGCGCGGCGCGCCGTTCCAGGCGTCCAGCGCCGTCCAGATCAGCAGCACGAAGAGAGCCAGCGCCAGGCCCAGGTGGACCATCAGCCGCTCGGGCGCGACCGAGACCCGTTCGGAAAGGCCCGAAGAGACCATCCACCAGCCCACCAGCCCCTGCAGGCCGCCCAAGGCCAGCATGGCTCCGCAGCGCCAGATCAGGCGGCGCGGCAGCATTCGGCGCACCAGGAAGAAGGCGAACGGAACCGCGAAGGCGATCCCGACCACGCGGCCCAGCAGTCGGTGCGCCCACTCCCACCAGAAGATGCCCTTGTAGGCCTCCAGGGTCATGTCGGGGTTCACCAGGTGGTACTGGGGAATCTGCTTGTAGAGCTCGAAATTGGCTCGCCAGGCCTCCTCCGACATCGGCGGCAGCGCGCCCATGATCGGCTTCCACTGGGTGATCGACAGACCCGAGTCGGTCAGGCGCGTGGCGCCGCCGACCACGACCATGGCGAAGACCAGCACCGCCACGACGAACAGCCAGATGGCCACGGGGCCGGAACGGTCGGAACGCAGGAAGGAAGTCATGAAGCCGAAAAAACGCCTGTTCTGGGCCTAAATGGGGCGGCTAGACCCCTACCCCCGCCACAGCTCCGCTGTCCATGCCTGCGGTCGCCTTAAGGGAACCATGACGCGCACGACTGGTCGTGGCATGGTGACCCCGCTGCGGGGGCGCAGCGCGTTCCAGGGGGAAGTGCAATGAGCGGCGTAGGCGTGTTCAGCGCCGTGGTGATCGGCATCCTGGCCGGCTGGATCGCGGATCTGGCCCTGGCCCGTCGCCACAGCCTGTTCATCAAGCTGCTGATCGGCGTGATCGGCTCGTTCATCGGCGCCTTCATCGCCCAGCGCCTGCACCTGGCGATTCCCGGCTTTCTCGGCAGCCTGGCGGTCTCGGCCGTCGGCGCCACCCTGTTCCTGGCCGTCCTTGGCCTCTTCCGGAGATCCGCGTGAGCGCTCCCCTCATTCCGGCGCGCCTGCGCAAGCTGATCGGTTCGCTCGGCGTGGTCGCGATCCTGCTCGGCTGGATCTGGGCTTTCACCAGCCTCTACGACCACCTGCCCATGAACCGCGCCGTGCACCTGATCTATTTCGTGGCGCTGGGCATGGGCTGGGTCCTGCCCGTCATCCCGCTGATCACCTGGATGGGCAAGGCGGACAAACCTCTGGACGTCGGCCAGCGATAATCCGGAAACGAAAAAGGCCGCCCCGAAGGGCGGCCTTTGCGTTTCTTCCGCAATCTTCTCTCCGAAGGAGAGAATGGTCGGAGCGACAGGATTCGAACCTGCGACCCCTTGACCCCCAGTCAAGTGCGCTACCAGGCTGCGCCACGCTCCGACGCGGAAGGAGCGCCCTTATAGGCGCCGCTCCTCGCCTCGGCAATCGGAAATCTGAGCGTTTTCCACAGTCCTCAAGAACGGGTCAAAAGCCAGTCCAGCCGGGCCTTGATGCTGGTGAGGTCGTCGAGCGCTTCGGTCAGCCGACGACGTTGCTCGGGGCTGGGCGCCGCCGAACCGGTCGAATCGCCGAACGCGTCGACGATCGGAGATTCGAGGAAGGCCGCGCCGTTCTGACCCAGGCCCGCGGCGATGACGTGCGACACGCCCTGCTCGCGGTGCAGCTTCTGGACGCCCTTGATGGTGTAGCCCTCGGCGTGCAGCAGCGCGCGCACGCCGTTCAGCACGGCGATGTCCTGCGGGCGATAGAAACGCCGCCCGCCGGCCCGCTTCATCGGGCGGATGAAAGAAAACTTGGTCTCCCAGAAACGCAGTACGTGCTGGGGGACGCCGAGCTCCTCGGCGGCCTCTGAAATCGTGCGGAAGGCGTTCGGCCCCTTCGCCACCGCACGGACTCCTTAGTCGTCCAGAGCGCTGTCGATGCGCGCCTTCATCACCTGGGAGGCCCTGAAGCCGATGACGCGGCGCGGCTCGATCTCGGCCGGCTCGCCGGTCTTGGGATTGCGCCCCATCCGGGCCCGCTTCTCGCGGACCTGGAAGACGCCGAACCCGGAAAGCTTGACCGTCTCGCCCTTCTCAAGCGCCTCGGCCACGAGATCCAGGGTGCGCTCGACGAGACCGGCGCAGTCCTGACGAGTCAGGCCTACTTCCTCGTGGACGGCCTCGCAGAGGTCAGCCCGGGTCAGAGTCGAACCCTTCATAACGCCCCCTATACGCTTCAAATGCGCGAACTCAGCACAGTCCGCGCCAATCGGCCCGCCTTGCGAAAGGGGGCGCACGAAAGCCCCGATATCGCGCGACAAGACCTCGTCAACTTGAGACTGCATGCCGCGAATACCGCATGAAGTCAAAGGGTCAAGCCGGATACTTCATATGCTGAAGCAGGCCGTGCGCCAACCCAAGGTCAAGCTTGCTCCGTGACCATCAAAGGCGCAGGACGCAGGCGCCCCACGTGAGGCCGCCGCCCATCGCCTCGAGCAGCAGCAGGTCGCCCGGCTTGATCCGGCCGTCCGCGACCCCGTGGGCGAAGGCCAGGGGAATCGAGGCGGCCGAGGTGTTGGCGTGCAGCGCCACCGTCGAGATCACCTTTTCCTCGTCGATGCCGCAGCGATTGGCCACGCCCTGCAGGATTCGCTGGTTGGCCTGGTGCGGGATGAACCAATCGACCTCGGGCACGCTCACGCCCGCCTTCTCGGCGGCGGCGTGGATGGCCTCGGAGATGTTGATCACCGCGTGCTTGAAGACCTGGTTGCCCAGCATCCGCAGCTTGCCGACCGTGCCCGTAGTCGACGGACCGCCGTCGACATAGAGCAACTCCTGCTTGGTGCCGTCGGCACGCAGGGCGAAGCCCAGCATGCCGCGATCGGCCGTGGTCCCCTCGCCTTCCTGCGGCTCCAGCACCACCGCGCCGGCGCCGTCGCCGAACAGCACGCAGGTGCCGCGGTCGGTCCAGTCCATCAGGCGGGTCATGGCCTCGGCGCCGATCACCAGCGCGCACTTGGCGTTGCCGCGGGCGATGAAGCCATCGGCCACCGACAGGGCGTAGACGAAGCCCGAGCACACGGCCTGGACGTCGAAGGCGATGCCGACGCCCGCGCCCAGCTTGCGCTGGACGATGGTGGCGGTGGCCGGGAAGGTCAGGTCGGGCGTCGTGGTGGCCACGATGATCAGGTCGACGTCGGCGGCGGTCTTGCCGGCCCGTTCCAGCGCCTGCTTGGCCGCTTCCACGGCCAGGTCGGACACGGCCTGATCGTCGGCGGCCTTGTGGCGCTGGCGGATGCCCGTGCGCTCGATGATCCACTCGTCGGAGGTGTCGACGATCTTCGACAGGTCTTCGTTGGTGACGATCTGCGGCGGCAGGTAGGCCCCGACGCCGGTCACCACGCTGCGAACTACGCTCACTCGGCGGCTCCCTGGGTTTCGGCGCTGCCTGCGCCGTCGTCCTTGGCCGCTTGGTCTTTTTCCGCGGTCAGACGCTTCAGATTACGATCGATCTCGGCGGTGAAGTCGCTGCGCGCGAGGTCCACGGCCACACGCACGGCCGAGGCGAAGCCATTGGAATCGGCGCCGCCGTGGCTCTTCACCACGATCCCGTTGAGGCCCAGCAACGGCCCGCCGTTGACCCGGCCGGGATCCAGGCGCTGCTTCATCTTCTTCAGCGAGCCCGAGGCGATCAGCGCGCCCAGCATGGCCAGCGGGCCGGCGGTCAGGGTCTGCTTGATCTCATTGCCGAAGAACCGGGCCAGGCCCTCGGCGGTCTTCAGGGCGACATTGCCGGTGAAGCCGTCGGTGACGACCACGTCCACGGTGCCGTAGGCGATGTCGGTGCCCTCGACGAAGCCGCGATAGTCGAAGTCGAAGTGCGGGCTGTCCTGCAGGATGCGATGCGCCTCGCGCACCTCCTCGTGGCCCTTCTGCTCCTCGGAGCCGACATTGAGCAGGCCGACGGTCGGGCGCACCGAGCCGTGCACGGCGTGGTGGAAGGCCGCGCCCATGATGGCGAACTCGACCAGCTGCTCGGCGTCGCTCTCGACATTGGCGCCGACGTCCAGCACCGCCGAGATCCCCTTCATGGTCGGCCAGGAGGCGACGATGGCGGGGCGTTCCAGATCCGCGCTCATGCGCAGGATCAGCTTGGAGATCGCCATCAGGGCGCCGGTGTTGCCCGCCGAGACGCAGGCGGCGGCTTCGCCGGAGCGGATCGCCTCGACGGCGTTCCAGAGGCTCGAGCCCTTGCCCCGGCGCATGGCCTGGGCGGGCTTTTCGTCCATGGCGATGGACTTGTCGGTATGGACGACGGTGCAGACCGCCCGCGCGGCCGGCGCGCGCGCCAGCTCGGCGTTCAGCGCGACCTCGTCGCCGTGCACCAGGAAGCGCACGTCGGGCAGGGTCTTGGCCGCGATCTCCAGCGCCGGAACGACCACGGACGGACCGTGATCCCCGCCCATGGCGTCGATCGAGATGACTACAGGCTTGGGCACGAGGCGCTATCGACTCCTTAGACGGTCGCGACGCGGCCGATGATTCCCCGGCGTGATATCACGCCGGAAGGCGTAAGGGCCAACTCAGCCCTCGTCGCCCTTCGTTTTAAGCCCCTTCAGGGCCGCGAAGGGAGAAAGCTCAACCGGTTCGGGCGGTTGCACGAACACCGCGCCCGGCTTGCGGGGGAACGGGTCGAGCTCCAGCGCCAAGTGTTCGATGACATAGCCGGAGACGTCGATCGTCTCGCCTTCCAGCACGTCGGGCGGATCGTCGCCGTCCGGGTCGAGGCCCAGTTCGCCCCCCTCGTCCTGAGGCGCGTGCTCGCTGTTGGCCGGCAGGACGTGCAGGCTGAAGCGCGCGTCGATGGGGGTCTCGAAATCCTCGCTGGTGACGCCGCAGGTCTGGACGACACGAGCGCGCAGCACGCCCGACACCTCGGCGCCGTCCATCCACGAGCGCAGATAGACCTGGGCTTCCAGCTGATCCAGCGACACCAGGCCCAGTTGCTTGGCGATGGCCTTGCGCACGGTTTCGTCCGGCGCGAGCTTCAGGTCCACCCCGCCACGGTCGACGCGGGCCAGGGTGACGGTGCAGGGCCAGGGATCGATCAGACGTTCGGCCATTGCACTTCTCCGTTCAGCAAGGCGTCCAGCGACTGCTCCGCCAGAGCTTCGCGCGCGGACCGCACATAGGCGCTAACGGACGCCACGTCACCCTCGCCCCGCTCTTCGAAAACGGTGCGGGCCAGGGCGGCGTCGAGTTCGGCGGCGTCCGGCAGCGTCGCGAAGGCCTCGTCGTAGGTCTTCAGCCGGCCATAGAAGGCGCCGGCCAGCTTCTTCATCTTCTTGCCGACGGCGGTGTCGGACACGCCGATCTCGCGGAAGGCGTCGTCGAGACCGCGGACGTAGGAATCAAACACCGCCTGCGAGGTCTCGGCGGCGGCCTCGCCCTGCCCTTTCAGGCGTTCGATCACCAGCACCACATGCAGGGTAAAGAGCTCGAACCGCCCCTCCATCGAGTCGCGAACGCCCAGCTGCTCATAGAATCGCGAGGATCGGGCCTGGGCCGTCGCCGCTGCATAGAGCTTTTCCCCCGCCAGCGTCGCGGGCCTGGGCTTGAGTAGCCAATCCAGAAACATTCCACGCCTCTATTTCGCCGCGAGCCGCCAATAGATGGCCTGAGCATCCACGCGGGCCATTGAACTAAGCCCGCGCGGGCGATAGGTCAAAGTCCAGCCTTCTTCCGGTTCCGGAGCCTCAATGTCTCGCCCCGCCGTTTTCGCCGCCGCCGCCATCGGCCTCGCCGCCGTCGTCGGAGGCTGCACGCCGCTGACGAGCTATTCGGGCTTCCAGGCCATCGAGGCCAAGCCGGCCGACATGAAGGTGGGCGAGGACAGCAAGTCCACCGTCCGCGAGAAGCTGGGCTCGCCGTCCGCGGTCTCCACCTTCGACAACGACGCCTGGTACTACATCTCGCAGACCACCGACCGCGTGGCCTTCTACAAGCCGCGCGTGATCAAGCGCGACGTCGTGGCCATCAAGTTCAACACCGCCGACGAGAAGGTCGCCTCGGTCGACACCTTCACCCTGAAGGACGGCAAGGTCATCGCCTACAACGGGCGCGAGACCCCGACCCGCGGTCGCGAGATGACCGTGCTCGAGCAGCTGCTCGGCACCGTCGGTCGCGGCGGCATGCTGCCCCAGGACGACGAAGGCGTGCCCGGCACCCGTCCCGGCGACCGTCGCTAGGCTGACGACCTAAGTCGGTTAACCGACACTTCAACCTTACCGAAGCTTGACCATAAGCGTGTGATTTCGTGCGACTTTTTGTCGCCGCATCAACGTTTTCTCAAGCACGCCCGTCACAACCTTCCCGTCTGATCGGCGTCAGGGCCCCAACCCTGGCGTCGGTTGCTCTGGGGGAGAAGGTCGTGAGCGCGCTCGATCTGCGGGCGTTGACGATGCTTATCGTCGACGACAACGCCAACATGCGCGGCATCCTGTCCGCGATCCTGAAGTCCGCTGGGGTGCGGCGCATTCTCGAGGCCGGCGACGGCGTCGAGGGCCTGAAGCTGTTTTCCGAACGCGAGGTCGACATCGTATTCACCGACCTGATGATGCAGCCGGTGGACGGATTGTCGTTCGTGCACTGGATCCGCAACTCGCAGGCCAGCCCCAACCCGTACGCGCCGATCATCATGATGACCGGCCACGCCACCCGCCGCAGCCTCGACGAGGCGCGGATGGCCGGGGTGACCGAGTTCCTGGCCAAGCCGCTGACGGCGCGCGGGGTGATGCACCGCATCAACGAGGTCATCAACAATCCGCGCGATTTCGTGCGGACCGAGGCCTATTTCGGCCCTTGCCGGCGACGCCGCATCGACCACGACTTCACCGGCGACGACCGGCGCGGGGCCCAGCCCACGCCGACGGCCCTGGGCGGCGAGGCGGAAGGCGCCTACGACTTCGATCCCGAAGAGGTCTATTGATCCCCGACCGACTTCTGGGGGCATCCAAATGACGAACGCGCAGGAACAGGCGAGCCGGCCAGTCTTCTTGCACCTCAATCCGGACTGGAACGCCGAGCCGAACGCGCCCTGCCCGAAGGTCGCCGTCGACGGCGACGTCGTTCGGCTGAGCTTCCTGCTCAATCCCTATGCATACGAGGCCGAAGACGACGAGGTCGGGATCCTGACCTTCCGCTCTTGCCGCCGCTGGCGGCTCGATCCGACCAACGACGAGGCATGGTTCGCGGGCCGCGGACGCTTCGCCGGCGTCGCGCCGGCCTGGGGCGAGTTCTACGAGATCGTCGGCGCCATTGCACAAGACGCCCTTGATTGGGAAAGCGCGGCCGGAAGCGGCGCACGCCGCTTCCTGTTCTACTTCCGCGACGAGGCATTCGAATGCGAGGCTGAGGACTGGGCGCTGACGCGCCTCCCCGCCCCTTCCGCCTGAAACGGCAAACGCCCCGGAGGCCCAAGCCCCCGGGGCGCGCAAGGTAGGTCGAGCCGCCGATCAGCCGTGCGCCAGCACCGCCAGAAGCAGCAGGGCCACGATGTTGGTGATCTTGATCATCGGGTTCACGGCGGGACCCGAGGTGTCCTTGTAGGGGTCGCCGACGGTGTCGCCGGTGACGGCGGCCTTGTGGGTGTCGCCACCTTTCTTGTGCAGGACGCCGTCCTTGTCGGTGAAGCCTTCCTCGATCACCTTCTTGGCGTTGTCCCATGCGCCGCCGCCGCTGGTCATCGAGATAGCGACGAACAGGCCGGTGACGATCACCCCCATCAGCATGGCGCCGAGGCTGGCGAAGGCGTCGACCTTGCCGGCGATGGCGTTGATGACGAAGAACAGCACCACCGGCGAAACCACCGGCAGCAGGCTAGGCACGATCATCTCGCGGATGGCGGCCTTGGTCAGGATGTCGACCGCCTTGCCGTATTCGGGCTTGGTCTCGTAGGTCATGATGCCCGGGTTGTCGCGGAACTGGCGACGAACCTCGGCCACCACCGACTCGGCCGCGCGGCCGACGGCGGTCATCGACAGACCCCCAAACAGGAACGGCAGCAGGCCGCCGAACAGCAGGCCGACCACGACATAGGGGTTGGACAGGTCGAAGCTGACCGCCCCCATGCCGTCGAAGAAGCTGCCGGGAGCGGCGTTCTCGGAGAAGAACTTCAGGTCCTCGGTATAGGCCGCGAACAGCACCAGCGCCCCCAGCCCCGCCGAACCGATGGCGTAGCCCTTGGTCACGGCCTTGGTGGTGTTGCCGACCGCGTCGAGGGCGTCGGTGGTGACGCGGACTTCCGGCGGCAGACCGGCCATCTCGGCGATGCCGCCCGCGTTGTCGGTGACCGGACCGAAGGCGTCCAGCGCGACGATGAAGCCGGCCAGCGACAGCATGGTGGTGGTGGCGATGGCGATGCCGAACAGGCCCGCCAGGTTGTAGGTCACCACGATGCCGACGATGATCGTCAGGGCCGGCAGGGCCGTGGACTCCAGCGACATGGCCAGGCCCTGGATGACGTTGGTGCCGTGACCGGACACCGACGCCTGGGCCACCGACTTCACCGGACGGAAGCCCGTGCCGGTATAATACTCGGTGATCACCACGATCAGCGCCGTCACCGCCAGGCCCACGAGGCCGCAGTAGAACAGGTTGTTCGCGGTGAACAGGCGGCCGTCGAGCTCGATCGAGGTCGGCACCAGTTGATGGATCACCCACCAAACGGCCGGGATCGACAGGAGCCCGGTGACGATCAGGCCCTGATAGAGGGCCCCCATGATGTTGTTCTTCTTGCCCAGGCGAACAAAGAAGGCGCCGATGATCGAGGTGACGATGCAGACCGCGCAGATGGCCAGCGGCAGCAGCATCATCGAACCGACGACGTCGGTGCCGGTGAAAAAGATCGCCGCCAGCACCATGGTGGCCACCGTGGTCACCGCGTAGGTCTCGAACAGGTCGGCGGCCATGCCGGCGCAGTCGCCGACGTTGTCGCCCACGTTGTCGGCGATGGTCGCGGCGTTCCGGGGGTCGTCCTCGGGGATGCCCGCCTCGACCTTGCCGACGAGGTCGCCGCCCACGTCGGCGCCCTTGGTGAAGATGCCGCCGCCCAGACGGGCGAAGATCGAGATCAAGGACGCGCCGAAGCCCAGCGCCACCAGCGAGTCGATGACGACGCGGTCGGTGCCCTCATGCCCGACCGACAGCAGCAGGGCGAAATAGCCCGCCACCCCGATCAGCGCGAAGCCCGCCACCAGCATGCCAGTGACCGCGCCTGAGGTGAACGCCATCGAAAGGCCCTTGCCCAGCCCCTCGGACGAGGCCTGGGCGGTGCGGACGTTGGCGCGCACCGAGATCAGCATGCCGGCGAAGCCCGCCAGGCCCGACAGGATCGCGCCCAGCGCAAAGCCGACGGGCTGCTCCCAGCCCTTGAAGAAGAACGCGAGCAAAGCCACGACCACGACGCCGACGATGGCGATGGTCGTATACTGACGGTTCAGATAGGCCTGGGCGCCTTCCTGAATGGCCGCGGCGATTTCCTGCATCTTCGCATCGCCCGGCGAGGCCTTCAAAAGCCTGGCGGTCTGAACCGCGCCATACAGCACCGCCAGAAGCCCGGCGCCGATGGCTACGTAAAGCCAAGAACTCATGGGTATTGTGCCCCTTCGTGTTTCAATCACGAGGGGTCGCGGTTCCTGACCATGGCGCATTGACGACCGCCCCAGGCCAGGAGCGGCGGGCGGGCCTTAGGGCCTCACTCCCCCTCGAAGCTCCCTGATCTGGCCCCGACATCGGCGCCAGGGGGAAACACTGACATCCACAAGCCTAGCGCGCAACCGCTTGCGAGAACGGCGTTCGCGAAGCTTCAGGGAATGATCGGGGCCGAATCGGCGGGCGGCGGAGCCGGCTTGGCGGCGGCCTTCGGCGCAGCCTTGGGGAACGGCACGAAGTTTCGCGGGGTCTGCTTGCCGATGGTCACCGCGGCGACCTTGCCCTTGCCGACCAGGGCGACGGCCTCGCGCATGACGATGGCCTTCACCTTGCCCTCGTCGAGCAGCACGTAGCTGCCGGGCTTGTTCAGCGGCTGCTTGTGGGCCGCGCGCACCAAGGCGTCGCGCAGCAGCGGCTCCTTGCCGGCGAAGGCGGTGACGTCGCCCGTCGGCGGCAGGGTCAGCGACAGCTCGACGAAGATGTAGTTTATCAGGCGTCCCTCGGCGACGATCGGCAGGGCCATCGAGCCCAGCTTGATCACCGGATCTTCCTTCTCCTTCTCGCCCTCGCCGCCTTCCTTCTTCTTCTCCTTGCCGGAGGCGAAGGCGGGCGCGGCGCACAGCGCCAGCGGCGCGGCGAGCGCCAGGACGGCGCGACGGGACAGAGCGGTCGAGGTCATGCCCGCCTGTTAACCGAGAAGGCTTGAGGTTTCGCTACCGAGCGGAACCGACCCGCTAACCGTGCAGCCAGCCCAGGCGTTGGGGCGTGATGTCCTTGCCCTTGAACAGGGCGGCCACGCCCTCCCCTTCGACGAACTCGCCGATGTCGCGCACCGGCAGGCCGGCGGCGAAGGCGGCGGCCTGGAAGGCGGCGACGTCGGCGGCGGGCACGGCGCAGACGACCTCGTAGTCGTCGCCGCCCGAAGCCAGGGACATGCGGGCTTCGCCGCGCTCGGGCTGGGCTTCCAGCCACTTGCGGGCGCCGGTCGACAGCGGCAGCCGGTCGAGGTCGACCTTGACCTGCAGGCCGCTGGCCTTGGCGATGTGGCCCGCGTCGGCCAGCAGGCCGTCGGAGACGTCGGCGGCGGCGTGGGCGAACTGGCGCAGGGCCTCGCGCAGGGCCAGGCGCGGCGCGGGCGTGCGATAGCGGCGCACGAGGCCGCCGTCGGGATCCTCGACCTCGCCCCAGTGGGCCAGCAGGCCAAGCCAGCCGTCGCCGATGCTGCCGGAAACCATCAGCCGGTCTCCCGCCTTGGCGCCGCGGCGCAGGACGGCCGCGCCTTGCGGGACCCAGCCCAGCAGGGTGGCCGAGACGACCAGAGCGCCGGAGGTGGTGACGGTGTCGCCGCCCAGCAGGTTGACACCGAAGGCCTGGCCGTCCTCGGCCAGACCGCGGGCGAAGGTCTCGCGATCCTCGACGGTCGTGCCCGAAGGCCAGCCGACGGCCAGGAAATAGCCGTAAGGCTCGGCGCCCTTGGCCGCCAGGTCGGAAAGATTGGTGCGCAGCAGCCGCCGGGCGACGATGTCGAGATCCTCGCCGGCCAGGAAGTGCACGCCCGCGACCATGGCGTCCTTGGTGATCACCAGGTCATAGCCGGGACGCGAGGGCAGCACCGCCGCATCGTCCAGCAGGTCGAGCGCGACGGGGTCGCCGTTGGTCAGCGGACGCAGGTGGGTCGCGATCAGCTCGAACTCGTCCGGACCCGACGGCGCGGCCGCCGGAGGGACGTCGTCGAACCACGACTCGTCGTCCTCCGCCGCCGGCGCTACGGCCGGGGCGGGATCGTCGAACCAGTCGTCGTCAGACTCGGGCGTCACGCGCGATGGCGTCCAGGGCGCCGTTGATGAAGCCGGCTTCCGGCCCCTCGAAGAACGACTTGGCGATCTCGACGTACTCGTCGATCACCACCTCGGTCGGAACGTCCGGGCGGTTCATCAGCTCGTAGGCGCCGGCGCGCAACACGGCACGGGCGGTGGCGTCCAGGCGCTCAAGCTTCCAGCCCGAGGCCAGGCGGCGCACGATGGCCGGGTCGATGATCGCCTGCTTGGAGACGACGCCCTTTACCAGGTCGGCGAAGAAGGTCTCGTCGGCCTGGGCCAGCTGGGCGCCTTCGGTGTCCTCGACGGCGCGGTCGAAGCGGTGTTCGGAGAACTCGCGCACGACGGCGTCGACGCCGGCGCCGGAGACTTCCATCTGGTAGAGGGCCTGCACGGCCGCCAGACGCGAAACGGAACGGGGCTGGATGCGCTTGCTCATCGCGCTTGTCCCGACAGCTGACGCTTCAAACCCACGATCTCCAGGCATTCCCGAGCGGCTTGGCCCCCGCGGTCGCCCTGCGAGAGGCGCGCGCGATTCCAGGCCTGATCCTCGTCATCAACCGTCAACACGCCGTAACCAATGGCCAACCTTTTTCCGACGGCCAGGTCCTGCAGGCCCCGGGCGGTCTCGTTGGACACGATTTCGAAGTGGTAGGTCTCGCCGCGCACGACCACGCCCAGCGCGATGTAGCCGTCGTAGCGCACGCCCGACGGGCCCTTGCCGGCCTCCTCGGCGATGGCGATGGCGGCCGGGATCTGCAGGGCGTCGGAAACGGTGACGACCTCGTACTCCGCCCCCTGAGCCTCGATCGCCTGCACGGCGCCGGCCAGCAGCGCGTCCGACAGGCCCGAATAACGGCGCCCCTCGACGATCAGCAGACGAATCCTGTCTTCCACCATATGCCTCTGAACTCCTGGGCGGACGGGAGGCCTCACTGGGCCGTCACACGTCGACCCGAAAAAACGAATCGTAGGATGCGCCTATAGCTCGTCTTCGGCGACGTCGCTCAAGCCTTCTTCGCCCAAAAACTTCGCGAAATCACTGGTCTCCCGGAAATCGCGATAAACCGAGGCGTAGCGGACATAGGCTACATCATCGAGCGATTTCAGGGCCTTCATGACCATCTCGCCGACGACCGACGACTGAAGCTCGGTCTCGCCCTGGCTTTCCAGCTGGCGAACGATGCCGTTGACCATCCGCTCGACCCGCTCGCCCTCGATGGGCCGCTTGCGGGTGGCCAGCGAGATCGAGCGCATCAGCTTGTCGCGGTCGAACGGCGAGCGACGGCCCGACCGCTTGACGATAATCAGCTCACGAAGCTGGACGCGCTCGAAGGTCGTGAAGCGGCCGCCGCACTCCGGGCAAAGGCGGCGACGGCGGATGGCCGCGCCGTCTTCCGACGGGCGGCTGTCCTTCACCTGGCTTTCGGCGTGGCCGCAGAATGGGCAGCGCATGATCTTGGGCCCTCCCCTGCGGCCTTAGGCCATTAGTTGTAGATCGGGAACCGAGCCGTCAAGGCCAGCACTTCCTCGCGCACCTTGGCCTCGACCGCGGCGTTGCCTTCCGGACCGCTGGCGGCCAGGCCGTTGACGACCTCGCCGATCAGCTCGCCCACGCGGGTGAACTCGGCTTCCTTGAAGCCGCGGGTGGTACCGGCCGGCGTGCCCAGGCGGATGCCCGAGGTGATCGTGAACGGCGCGGTGTCGAACGGCACGCCGTTCTTGTTGCAGGTCATGTGGGCGCGTTCGAGGCTGTGCTCGGCGTCGCGGCCGGTCACGCCCTTGGGACGCAGGTCGACCAGCATCAGGTGGCTGTCGGTGCCGCCCGAGACGATGTTGACGCCCGACTTGCCCAGCGCGTCGGCCAGGGCCTTGGCGTTGGCGATGATCTGGGCGGCGTATTCCTTGAACGAGGGTTGCAGGGCCTCGCCGAAGGCCACGGCCTTGGCGGCGATGACGTGCTCCAGCGGGCCGCCTTGCAGGCCGGGGAACACGGCCGAGTTGACCTTCTTGATGATGGCTTCGTCGTTGGTCAGCACCATGCCGCCGCGCGGGCCGCGCAGGGTCTTGTGGGTGGTGGTGGTGACGACGTGGGCGTGCGGGACGGGATTGGGGAACACGCCGCCAGCCACCAGGCCCGCGAAGTGGGCCATGTCGACCATCAGGTAGGCGCCGACGCTGTCGGCGATCTCGCGGAAGCGGGCGAAGTCGATCTCGCGGCTGTAGGCGCTGCCGCCGGCGATGATCAGCTTGGGCTTCTCGCGCTGGGCGACCTCGGCGACGTTGTCGTAGTCGATCAGCTGGTCCTGCTGGCGCACGGTGTAGGACACCGGCTTGAACCACTTGCCCGACTGGTTGGCGGGCGAGCCGTGGGTCAGGTGGCCGCCGGCGGCCAGGTCCATGCCCATGAAGGTGTCGCCCGGCTGCAGGAGCGACATGAACACCGACTGGTTGGCCTGCGAGCCCGAGTGCGGCTGGACGTTGGCGAAGGCCGCGCCGAACAGTTGCTTGGCGCGCTCGATGGCGATGGTCTCGATCTCGTCGACGTACTCGCAACCGCCGTAGTAGCGCTTGCCCGGATAGCCTTCGGCGTACTTGTTGGTCAGGATCGAGCCCTGGGCCTCCAGCACCGCCTTCGAGACGATGTTTTCCGAGGCGATCAGTTCGATCTGGTTCTGCTGACGACCCAGCTCCCGACCAATGCGATCGAAGATGTCGCGGTCGGCGGTCGCGAGATCGGCGCCGAAGAACTTGGTCAGGTCGGTGGTGGTCGTCATCGGCAGCTCCTTGGGGCGGGCGGCTGGGCTTTGGGCGGCGCGCTCCCGCGAGGGAGTCGACGGCGCTCTCTTTAGCGCCCTTCGCGCCACGATCAATGACGGAACCGCGACGATAACCATGCGTTGGTGACGAACCTCGGCGGGGTGTTGCCGCTGCGCCGAGCGTTTTTTAGTGCAAACGAACAGAACGGGCGGGATGCGTATGGCGGCTTCACACGACGAGACGGGGTCGGACATGACGGACGACACCGATCTGCTGGCGCTGAGCGCGAGCATCGTCGCGGCCTATGTCGGCCAGAACAAGATTTCCCAGACAGCCGTCCCCGACCTGATCCGCACCGTGCACGGAGCGCTGCTGGGGTTGCACGGCGAACCGGTCGCCGCCAAGCCCGCCGAGAAGCAGAAGCCCGCAGTGCCCGTTTCGCGCTCGGTGCAGCACGACTACATCGTCTGCCTCGAGGACGGCAAGAAGCTGAAGATGCTCAAGCGCTACCTGCGCTCGCACTACGACATGAGCCCCGAGGACTACCGCCGCAAATGGGGCCTGCCGTCGGACTATCCGATGGTCGCGCCGGCCTATGCCGCGCGTCGCTCCGACTTCGCCAAGCAGATCGGCCTGGGCAAGGGCGTGCGCAGGAGGGCGTAGAGGCCTGGGAGGCGAAAACCCCGCCCTTCGACAGGTTCAGGGTGAGGTTTTCACTGCGCCGTCCATGATCCTCATCCTGAGCTTGTCGAAGGACGAAGATCACGCCCCTCACGCCGCCGAGAAGATGTCGCGCTTCTTGAAGCCGGCGGTCATGAACCGTCCCATGGCCTTGGGCATGGTCAGCCAGCGCACCGGCGCGGCCGTGGCCTCGCCCTTCAGCACGCCGTCGGCGATGAACGGCGCCACCGTCTCCACGCGGTCGCCGAGGATGTTGTAGAGCTTCATCGACTTGGCGCGGTCGGCGTCCGAGGCGTCGCGCATCTCCGACTGCAGGAGGTCGGTGGCGACGATGCCGGGGCTGATCGTGCCCATGCGCACCTTGGTGCCGTCCAGTTCCTTGCCCATCGACTTGGTGAAGTAGGTCACGGCCCGCTTGGTGGCGCCATAGAGCGTCAGGCCCGAGGCGGTCATGCCGTCGCTGCCGAAACCCTCGAAATTGTAGATCGCCCCGCCGCCGGGCTGGGCCAGCATGCGGATCATGGCCAGCTTGGAGGCCTTGATGACGCCCAGCAGGTTGGTGGCGACCACCGCGTCGATCTCGGCCTCCTCGACCTGGTCGAGACGCACGCGCGGCGAAACCGAGCCGGCGTTGTTGATCCAGATGTCGACCGAGCCGAACCGCTCGACGGCCGTGTTCCACAGCGCTTCCAGGTCGGCCACCTTGCTGACGTCGCAGGCCTGGGCGGCGACCGCGCCGCCGGTGGCTTCCAGCTTGGCCAGGGCCTCCGCGAGAACCGCCGGATTGCGCCCCGAGATCACGACCTGGCAGCCGCGCTCCAGGAAGGCTTCCGCCAGGCCGAAGCCGATGCCGCGGCTGCTGCCGGTGATCACGATGGTCTTCACGGGGCGACTCTCCTGCGCACGAGGCGCCATCCAGCCCCAAGCGACCGCCAAGCGCAGCGGCGAAGTGGCGGGAAACCGCCACGCGGAGAGGCTTTAGCCCGCCCCTGCCCGCTCCAGCCAGTCCCTTGCCTCGGTCCGCGCCCAGGCGATCTCCGGTCCGATGTCGAACCGCGCGTCTTCGTCGGCCAGCGACAGCAGATCCTCGGCCTCGTCGAGAGCGGAAAGGTCGTGGGCGGGATCGCCCAGATAGGCGCCTGGCAATTCGTGCTGGTGGAAAGCGATGTCGGCCAGGATCGCGCGGACCAGGTCCACCCGGGCCGGCACGCACAGCGGATCTCGCGCCAGGGCCTGGCGAAGGAACGGCGTCGGCGGCGCGTGCCAGGTCGCGCCCCCGCTCGACAGCCGGGCCAGCCAGACCAACGGCCAGGGATCGGTCGGCTTCGCGGCGACCCACTCTTCCAGGGTCGGGCGGACCAGCAGGCGAAACAGCGGGACGGGCAGCACGGCCTCGGGCTGCCCCCGATAGGCCAGGCGCTTCTCGCCGATCCAGGCGGCGAAGGCCACGCGGTCAGCCAGCGGCCTGCTCACCGCCTCGGCGACGAACGTGTCGAGCGCTTCCAGCGCCTCGCGGCGAAGCCCCTGGTGACGAAGACGGAAATAGTCGGCCGCGCCCGACCAGCCTGGATGCTCGGACGCATCCTCGGCCAGCTCGCGCAGATAACCGAGATCGAAACCCAAGACGGGTGCTTTAGGCCGCGTGGCCGCCCATGCGGGCGACATTGCAGTGGGCCCAGAGCTTTTCCATCGCCCCGACCAGCTTGCGCATCATGTCGTCGGTGTGGAACGGCGTGGGCGTGAAGCGCAGCCGCTCGGTGCCGCGCGGAACGGTCGGATAGTTGATCGGCTGCACGTAGACGCCGTGGTCGGCCAGCAGCATGTCGCTGATCAGCTTGGTGTGGATCGGATCGCCGACCAGCACCGGCACGATGTGGCTGTCGTTTTCCATCACCGGCAGGCCGGCGTCCTGGAACATCTTCTTCAGGGTGGCGGCGCGCTCCTGGTGGGCGTCGCGCACTTCGGGATGCTGCTTGAGCCACTTCACGCTTGCCAGCGCGCCGGCGGTCAGAGCCGGCGGCAGCGAGGTGGTGAAGATGAAGCCCGAGGCCATCAGGCGCACGGCGTCGATCACCTCGGCGTCGCCGGTGATGTAGCCGCCCATGACGCCAAACGCCTTGCCCAGCGTGCCCTCGATGATGTCGATCTGGTCCATCACGCCATCGCGCTCGGCGACGCCGCCGCCGCGCGGGCCGTACATGCCCACCGCGTGGACCTCGTCCAGATAGGTCATGGCGCCGTACTTCTTGGCGAGGGCCGCCGTGGCGCCGATGTCGGCGATGTCGCCGTCCATCGAGTAGACGCTCTCGAAGGCCACCAGCTTGGGCGCATCGGCCGGAGCGGCCGCCAGCAGCTCTTCCAGATGCGCCAGGTCGTTGTGGCGGAAGATGTGACGCGGACCGCCGCCGTTGCGGATGCCGGCGATCATCGAGGCGTGGTTCTGGGCGTCGGAGAAGATGATCAGGCCCGGCAGGATCTTCTGCAGGACGCTGAGCGTGGCTTCGTTGGAGACGTAGCCCGAGGTGAACAGCAACGCGGCCTGCTTGCCGTGCAGGTCGGCCAGCTCGACTTCCAGCTCCACGTGGTGGTGGTTGGTGCCCGAGATGTTGCGTGTGCCGCCCGAGCCGGAGCCATGGTCGTCGATCGCCTGGTGCATGGCGTCCAGCACGACGGGGTTCTGGCCCTGGCCGAGATAGTCGTTCGAGCACCAGACCACGACTTCGCTCTCGCCGCCGTCGGCACGCGTCCAGGTTGCGCGCGGGAAGGCGCCGCGATGGCGCTTCAGGTCGGCGAAGACCCGATAGCGACCCTCGTCGCGGATCTGGGAGACAGCGGCGGTGAACGCGGCTTTGTAGTCCATGCTGGTCTCTACCCGTCGAACCGAAGCTCTACGGTCCTTTTCTTCTGGCACGGCTTTTCGCACCACGCAGGCATAGTGTCCACCTAAGGGCCTCTACCTACAAATTGGAATTGGGCGTGGTGTCGCATCGATTGGTTCTATAATCGCCGATCGCAACCCTGCCTTGTTCAAACCAGCTCAGCAATACGGCCGCGCAGCATCTGCAGGACGGCCGAGAAGTCCTTGCCGCCGAAGCCGTTGGCGTCGAACAGGGCGTAAAGCGCCTCGGCCTGCGCGCCCATCGGCGTGCTGGCGCCGGCGCGCGCCGCCGCCTCCTGGGCCAGCTTCAGGTCCTTGAGCATCATCGCCGTGGCGAATCCGCCCTCGTAGCCGCGATCGGCCGGCGTGGCAGGACCCACGCCCGGCACGGGGCAATAGGTCGACACCGACCAGCACTGCCCCGACGACTGGCTGGCGATCTCGAAGAAGCGGTCTGCGGCCAGGCCCAGTTTTTCGGCCAGGGCGAAGGCTTCGCAAGTCCCCAGCATCGACACGCCCAGCAGCATGTTGTTGCAAATCTTGGCAGCCTGCCCCGCCCCGTGGTCGCCGGCGTGGATCACCGCCCTCGCCATCGGCTTCAGCGCCGCCTCGACGGCGGCGAAGTCGGCGTCGTCGCAGCCGACCATGAAGGCCAGACTCCCGGCCTCGGCGGCCATGATCCCGCCCGACACCGGGGCGTCGGCGAAGCGGAAATCCGCCGCCCTCGCCTGCTGCGCCACCGCGCGGGCGCTGTCGACGTCGATGGTCGAGCAGTCGATCAGCAGGGCCGACTTGGGCGCATTGGCCAGCACCTGCTCGCCATAGACCGCGCGGACGTGCGGACCGGCCGGCAGCATGGTTATGACGACTTCGGCGTCCTTGACCGCCTCGGCCACGGAAGCCGCAGCGACGCAGCCCGCGCCGACGGCCTTCTCCAGCGCCTTGGCCGAAAGGTCGAAGGCCGCCACCGCGTGGCCGGCCCTGGCCTGGTTGGCGGCCATGCCGCCACCCATGTTGCCCAGGCCGATGAAGGCGATCCTGGTCATTGGTACGCTCCCTAAATGCGAACCGCGCCTACGTGGGCGCGGTCCTTGTCGTTGCCGTCCGCGCGCGCGGAGCGCTTACCGCGCCCCGGCCGGCTTGCGGAACTTGTAGATGAACTGGTCGGTCTTGCCGCGGATCGACGGGTCGAAGACCGAGACGTTGCGCTTGTCGGCGGCGTCGCGCAGCACGCGGCTCTCGCCCTCGAACACGAAGCCGGCGGCGGTGACCTCGGCCTTCACGGTCTCGGGGTCGATACGGTGCAGCTTCTCGGCGTCGCGCAGGCCCGAGCCCGGCTGGGCCGAGTGGTCGAGCACCAGATAGACGCCGCCCGGCTTCAGCGACTGGAAGACCTTGCGATTGACCACCGCCATGTCGGGTTTGCCCATCAGCGGGGTGTGCATGTCGTGATAGTTCTGGGCGGTGAACACCAGGTCCAGCTTCTCGGGCGCGCCGAAGCTGGGCAGCAGGTTCAGGATCACCGAAACGTTCTTGTAGGCGGGGTCGGCGGCGATGGCGTTCACCGCCGGCTCGCGGTTGGCCAGCTTGGTCAGCTCGTCGGGCACGTAGGCGTAGACGTGGCCGCGCGGGCCGACGGCCTTCGACAGGATGCGGGTGAAGTAGCCGGTGCCGGGAATCAGGTCGGCGACCTTGGCTCCGTTGCGCACGCCGGCGAAGGCCAGCACCTGGGCCGGCAGGCGATCGGCGTCGCGCTTGCTGTCAACCTCGGGGCGCAGCGGGTTGTCGACCGCGGCGATGATGTTGGCCGGAATGGAAACCGGGGCGTCGGCGGGGGGCGGAGGCGGCGGCGCGGCGGGCCCCATCGGGGTCGTGGCGCACGCGGTCACGGCGAGCGCGGCGACGAGGCTGAGAAGCGGCTTACGCATGGTCTTCCTTCCGGCGGACTTTCTTCTTTGGCTGGCGGCAAGCTAGCGAGGCCAAGCGACAGCTTCAATGCCGCTACGGCATAACGCTGTCAGGCGTCCGACGCATGTCGGAAGACCGAACGCCTTTCAGGCGTCTGGCAAGGGCGTCCACTCTTCTTCCGGCGGCAGGGGCGCGAAGATCGCCTGGATGTCGGCGTCGTTCACGGCCTCGATGCTCGGCGGGTCCCAGCGGGGCGCGTTGTCCTTGTCGACGATCACCGCCCGCACGCCCTCGATGAAGTCGTGCCTGCGCACCACGCGCGAACCGATCCGGTATTCCATGGCCATGTTGTCGGCGAAGTCGGTCATGGCCTCGCCGCGCTTCAGCTGCTCGAAGGCCACCTTCAGGGTCTGGGGCGACTTGGTCTTCAGCACGGCCAGTTGGGCCTTGCCCCAGTCGCAGGAGTCGGCCTCGAGGAACTCGAAGATCTCTTCGACGCTGTCGCCGACGAACAGGCGGTTGAGGTCCTGCTCGAAACCGACCAGCGGCGCCTTGCCGGCGTCGGCGCGATACATTCGCAGGGTCTCGTCGATGCGGCGATGGTCGGCCAGGATCGCCTTCTTCAGCCCCTCGACGGCGCCGAACTCGATGAAGTGCGTGGCGATCCCCAGGCGCATGCAGTCCGCGCCCTTGATGCGCGCGCCGGTCAGGGCCAGCCACAGCCCCGCCTTGCCCGGCAGGCGCGGCAGGTACCAGCCGCCGCCGACGTCGGGGAACAGGCCGATGCCGGTCTCGGGCATGGCGAAGGTCGTACGCTCGGTGGCGATCCGATAGTGGGCCGGCATCGAGATGCCGACGCCCCCGCCCATCACCACGCCGTCCATGATCGCCACGATCGGCCGGTCGTAGTGGAACAGCAGATGGTTCAGCCGGTACTCGGTGTGGAAGAACTTCCGCGCCTCGACGCCGTCGCCGGCCCCGCTCTCGGCGAGCATCCTGATGTCGCCGCCGGCGCAGAAGCCACGCTCGCCCGAGTGGTCGATCATGACCATGTCGATCTCGGGATCGGCCTGCCACGCCAGCAGGGTCTCGATCATCGTCTCGCACATCGACAGCGTCAGGGCGTGCAACGCCTTGGGCCGGTTCAGGGTGATCCGGCCGACGTTCTTCTTGACGCTGACGAGGACTTCGCGGGCTTCGGTCATAGAGTTTCTCAAGCGAATTCGGGGTCTTCGACCGGGGCGCAGTCGAAGCGGTCGATCTGGCCGGCCAGCAGGCGATAGACCGCGTCCTGCGGAACCTCCTGGGCCAGGGTGTCGGCGCGCGACAGGCCGGCATAGGCGCCGCGCAGCAGCCGCCCGGCGACACCGTGGCTGACAACGATCAGCCGGCGCTCGTTTTCCGGGTCCTGCTCGGCCAGCCATCCGGCGACGCGGGCTGTGACATCCTCGAAGGTCTCGCCGCCCGGCGCGCGGAACGCCCATTCGTAGCTGGCGAACAGCTCCGGATTTTCGGCGCGGATGTCCTCCCGCAGACGGCCAGACCAGTCGCCGACGCTGATCTCCAGCAGGCGATCGTCGAAAGAGAGCGGCAGGCCGGTGCGCTCGGCGATGGCTTCGGCGGTGTTCCGCGCGCGGCGCAGCGGACTGGCGACGATCCGCCAGGCGTCGGACGGCTCTCGCGCGATCAGGTCGGCCAGCAGGTCGCCCATGGCCCGCGCCTGGGCGCGCCCCAGGGCGGTCAGGTCAGACTCGGTCTGCCCCTGGAAGCGTCCCTGGCGGTTGAACTCGGTCTGGCCGTGGCGGCAGAGATAGATCATCGGGCCTCGAAACGCGCTTTCCGTTCGGCGACCCTATCCATGAAGGCATCTGCAACGGGCAGATACAGGTCGTCGTCGATCTCGGAGAGATAGACAGGTTCGGGCGAGGCCAGAAGCTCCGAGCTGACGAACATCAGCGACAACCACAACGCTTGCACCGGATCGTAGCCGCCGATGGCCACAGCGCGCGCTCGCCCATCCGGCCAAGTGATCCGCGCCTCGCATCTCCATCCACCGCCCTGCGGATGGGGCGTGGGAACAAGCCAGCGACAAACCACCGGCCGCGCCTCGCCATCGACGAGAACCTGATAGGTCCGTTCGCACGCCACTCCGGCGGCCAGTGGAGCCTCCGGCGCGTTCACTGCCGGAACATCTCGCGGGCGATGATCACCCGCATGATCTCGTTGGTGCCCTCCAGGATCTGGTGCACCCGCAGATCGCGGACGATGCGCTCCAGCGGATAGTCCTGCAGGTAGCCGTAGCCGCCGTGCAGTTGCAGGGCGTCGTTGGCGACCTGGAAGCCGGCGTCGGTGGCGAAGCGCTTGGCCATGGCGCACAGCTTAGTGGCCTGAGGGTCCCTGTTGTCCAGCGCGTGGGCCGCGCGGCGCACCATCAGGCGGGCGGCCTCCAGCTCGGTGGCCATGTCGGCCAGCTTGAATTGCAGGGCCTGGAAGTCCTTCAGCGGCCGGCCGAACTGATTGCGGGTCTCGAGATAGGCCTTGGCGGTGTCGAGGGCGAACTGGGCGCCGCCCAGGGAGCAGGAGGCGATGTTCAGGCGCCCGCCGTCCAGGCCCATCATGGCGAAGCGGAAGCCCTCGCCCTCCCCGCCGATGCGATTGGCGACCGGCACGCGGCAGTCGTCGAAATTGACCTGGGCGGTGGGCTGGGCGTTCCAGCCCATCTTGCGCTCGTTGGCCCCGAAAGAGAGGCCCGGCGTTCCCTTCTCGACCACGAAGGCCGAGACGCCCTTGGGACCTTCGCCGCCGGTGCGGGCCATGACGACGTAGACGTCCGACACCCCGCCGCCCGAGATAAAGGCCTTGCCGCCGTTCAGTACGTAGTGGTCGCCTTCGAGGCGGGCGGTGGTTCGCATGCCCGCCGCATCCGACCCCGAGCCCGGCTCGGTCAGGCAGTAGCTGGCGATCAGCTCCATGGTGGTCAGGCGCGGCAGGTAACGCTGGCGCAGTTCGGGCGAGCCGAAGCGGTCGATCATCCACGAGGCCATGTTGTGGATGGTCAGGTAGGCCGCGACCGGCACGTCGCCATAGCTGAGGGCCTCGAAGATGATCGAGGCGTCGAGCCGCGACAGGCCGCTGCCGCCGACGTCGTCATTGACGTAGATACCCGCGAAACCCAGGCCCGCGGCCTCGCGCAGGACGTCGACGGGAAAGTGCTTGTGCTCGTCCCACTGGGCCGAATGCGGGGCAAGCCGTTCCGCGGCGAAGCCCGAGGCCATATCTTGAATGGCGCGTTGATCGTCGTTCAGCGCGAAATCCATGCGCCACTTCCTCCCATGCGGGGCATATCCGCCCTCACCTTCTTGACCGCTGACCTGCCCTGAGCAGCCAAGTGTGTCAATCATATCTCAGTTGGCGAATTTGAATGCGGCGCCGCAGCGAAATCGGGTGCGAAAGGTCGCACCTCCCTTGATCCGACACCTCGTCGGTATCAGATCACGCCCATCGGAGGCGTCGTCTCGGTTCCCATGTCCAAGTTCATTACCGCTCTGGCCGCGGTCGCGGCCCTGTTCACGTTCGTGTCCGCGCCGGCTCACGCCGAGAATCTCGGCGTGTGGCGCAACCCGAAGGACAACATCCGCCTGCACATCACCGACTGCGGTCCCAGCATGTGCGGTTGGGTCGTCTACGCCAGCCGCAAGGCCGAGGCCGACGCCAAGAAGAGCGGCTACGACACCCTGGTGGGCCAGCAGGTGTTGCGCGACTTCGCACCCACCGGCAATGGAAACATGAAGGGCAAGGTTTTCGTTCCGACCCTGAAGGTCACCCTCTCGGGCACCGCCGAGTTCGTCGACGCCCGCACCATGCGCGCCAAAGGCTGCGTGCTGGGCGGCCTGTTCTGCAAGTCTCAGGTCTGGACCCGCGTCGACGGCGGCATGCAGCAGGTCCGCGTCACCAAGACGGGCGAATAGCCCCTTAAGGGCCTTACAGCCTTGCCTCGACCGGCGGCGCGCGCGAAACCCTTCGCATGACCGTTCCGCCGCTCGCCCCCTACCCCGCCACGCGCCTGCGCCGCCTGCGCCAGGCCGACTGGACCCGCCGCCTCGTCCGCGAGACGGAAGTCCGTGCGTCCGACCTGATCTGGTCGATGGTGGTGCACGAGGGCGAAGGAACCGTTCCCGTCGCCTCGATGCCCGGCGTCGAGCGCCTGAGCGTCAAGGAGGCCGCCAAGGCCGCCGTCCGCGCCCGCGACCTCGGCATCCCGGCCATCGCCATCTTCCCACACATCGACCCGTCGCGGAAGGACGCCACCGGCTCGATCGCCGCCGATCCTGACGGCGTGATCCCGCGCGCCGTGAAGGCCATGAAGGACGCCGCCCCCGAGGTCGGCATCATGTGCGACGTCGCGCTGGACCCCTTCACCGACCACGGCCACGACGGCGTGGTCGAGAACGGCAAGATCCTCAACGACGCCACGATCGAGCGCCTGATCGAGCAGGGCCTGATGCAGGCCGCCGCCGGAGCCGACATCCTCGCGCCGTCCGACATGATGGACGGCCGCATCGGTCGCCTGCGCAGCGCCCTGGAAGGCGACGGCTGGCAGGACACGCTAATCATGTCCTACGCGGCCAAGTACGCCTCGGCGTTCTACGGCCCCTATCGCGACGCCATCGGCTCGGCCAAGCTCTCCGCGGGCCAGGGCGACAAGAAGACCTACCAGATGGACCCCTCCAACACGGAAGAGGCCATCCGCGAAGTCGCGCTCGACATCGCAGAGGGCGCGGACATGGTCATGGTCAAGCCGGGCCTGCCCTACCTCGACATCCTGCGCCGCCTGGTCGACGAGTTCCGCATGCCCACCTACGCCTTCCAGGTGTCGGGCGAGTACGCGATGATCAAGGCGGCCGGCGCCAACGGCTGGATCGACGAGGAGCGCGCGATCCTCGAAAGCCTGGCCGCCTTCAAGCGCGCCGGCGCGGCCGGGATCATCACCTACTTCGCCCCCTGGGCGGCCGAGAAACTGGGCTGACATGGCCGCGCCGAGAACCGCCTTCGCACCAGGACGGTTCTACGGCGCGCCGACAATCGAGCGTCGGCTGCCGGGCGTGCGGCTGGCCCACCTGGCCGCCACCATGAGCGCCGAGCACGTCGACGAGCACAGCCACGACGACGCCCATTTCGTGCTGGCCACCCACGGCCGCTACGAAACCACGGCCTGGGGCCCGCAGACCGAGGGCCCGGTGCTCGTCTACAATCCGCCGGGCGTGGTCCATCGGGACCGGTTCGTCGAAACGGGCGGCTACTTTCTTGCGGTCAGCTTCGGCGCCGGCGACTGGCGCGCGCTGGCCGATGGCCGCGGCGCGATCGACGCCCTGCGCCTGACCGGCCCCGCCGCCCACCGCGCCGCCTTGCGCCTCGTCCGCTCGCTGCTATCGGCCGACGCCGAGCCCCTGTCGCTTGAAGGCCTGAGCCTCGAACTGGCCGGCGAAGCCCTGGCGCCGCTTCGCGACGGTGATCACCGGCCGCCCTGGCTGGACTTGGCTGAAAGCTACCTTGCAGACACCTTCGACCAGCCGATCGGCGTCGCCGACCTCGCCCGCGCCGCCGGCGTGCATCCGGTGCACCTGGCTCGCGGCTACCGCCGCTGGCTGGGCGCCGCGCCGGGCGAGCGGCTGCGCGCGCGGCGACTGGAACGCGCCGCCGACCTGCTGATGCGGGGCCGCATGCCGATCGGCGAGATCGCCCTGGCGGCGGGCTTCTGCGACCAGAGCCACCTCAACAGGCAGTTCCGCCAAGCCTATGGCCTGACGCCCGGTGAGTTCGCACGCCTTTGCAGCCCCCGCCCCGCCATACGGCCCGATGTTTCAGGCGTCCAAGACGGGGCCGCGACCATGCCCTAGCTTGGCTGCGCAAGCCGCCGGAGTCGCTTTTCGTGAAACGCTTCCTGTTCGCCGCCACCCTGGCCCTGGCGCCGCTGTCGACCGCCTCTGCCGCCTCCGCCGCCTCTGAAATGCCGTCCGCAGCGCCTGCCGCCGAACGGATGTCGGCGACTAGGCTCGAGGCCATGTCGGCGGCCATCAAGGCGGGACAGTTTCAGAAGATCACCAGCGTACTGGTCGCCCGCCACGGCAAGCTGGTGTTCGAGGCCTACTACGACGAAGGCAAGCCCGACGGCGGCCCCGAGGCGCGCCGCAACACCCGCTCGGTGACCAAGACCGTCACCGCCATGCTGGCCGGCGCCGCCATCGACCGCGGCGCGATCCCCAGCGTCGATGCGCCGATCAAGCCATACCTGAAGGGCCGACCGCCGGCCGCTGCGCCCGATCCGCGCAAGGACAAGGTCACGGTCGAGGACCTGATGACCATGAGCTCGATCGCCGAATGCGACGACGACAACCAGTTCTCGCGCGGCAACGAGGAGCGGATGTATCTGATCGAAGATTGGGTCGGGTTCTATCTCGACCTGCCGGTGCGCGGCTTTCCCGACTGGGTGCAGAAACCCGCCGATGCGCCGTACGGCCGCAGCTTCTCCTACTGCACGGCGGGGGTGACGACGCTGGGCGCCGTGGTCCAGGGCGCGGTCGGCAAGCCCCTGCCGGCCTTCGCCCGCGAAGCATTGTTCGCCCCGCTGGGCATCGAGGGCGAGCGCTGGCAGGTCTCGCCGCTCGGCCTGGCGCAGGGCGGCGGCGGCCTTGGCCTGCGCAGCCGCGACCTCTTGAAGCTGGGCCAGCTCTATCTCGACGGCGGCAAGTGGAACGGCCGCCAGGTGCTGCCCGCGTCGTTCGTAACGGCCGCCACCAGCCCGCACGCCAATGCGCGGCCCGCCACCGACTACGGCTACCTGATCTGGCTGCAGACCCTGGGCGGCCACAAGGTCTGGGCGATGAGCGGTACGGGCGGCAACAAGGTGGCCATCGTCCCCGACCTTGGGATCGTCGCCGTGGTCACCACGGTGAACTTCGACGTCCGCCAGCCGCACGCCATCACCGAGCGCCTGCTGACCGAACACATCCTGGCGGCCGTCGAGCCCTGAGCTCCCACGAATCCGCTAGTCTGGCGGCCATGAGCAAGGTTCTCGACATCGTCACGGCCGTCATCCGCGACGAGGCCGACCGCATTCTGCTGGTGCGCAAGCGCGGCACGGCGATCTTCATGAAGCCGGGCGGCAAGCGCGACGGCGGCGAGGACGACCTGACGGCCCTGGCCCGCGAACTCGACGAGGAACTGGGCTGCCGTCTGGTTTCGGCGACCTTGCTGGGCCGCTTCTCGGCTCTAGCGGCCAACGAGGCCGGGTTCACGGTGCAGTCGGCGACCTATCTCGCCGTGGTCGAGGGCGAGATCGCCGCCCAGGCCGAGATCGAGGAACTGACCTGGATCGACCCGGCCGCGCCGCCCCCGGGCCTGCCCCTGGCGCCGCTGCTGAAGGACGAAGTGATCCCCGCCCTGCTGGCCCTGGCCTGAGTTGTCACAACCCGTGCTATAGGGCGGCCATGACGACGATCTACATCGACGCCGACGCCTGCCCCGTGAAGGACGAGACCTACAAGGTCGCGGCCCGCAACGGCCTGAAGACCTATGTCGTCTCCAACAGCTGGATCCGCGTGCCCACCACCCCGGCCATCGAACAGATCGTGGTCGACGCCGGCCCCGACGTGGCCGACGACTGGATCGCCGAGCGCGCCGGCCCCGGCGACGTGGTGGTGACCAACGACATCCCCCTGGCCGACCGCGTGCTGAAGGCCGGCGGCCAGGCGATCGCGCCCAACGGCCGGGTGTTCACCAACGACATGATCGGCTCGGCCCTGGCCTCCCGCTCGATCGGCGAGCACCTGCGCTCGATGGGCGAGGTCACCAGCGGCCCCAAGGCCTTCGGTCCCCAGGACCGCAGCAAGTTCCTCCAGGCCCTCGACCAGGCGGTCGTGAAGGCCCGTCGTGTGGTCCCGAAATGATCGAGATCACGTCCTGGCTGCGCATCGACGAGGATGAACTGGTCGAGAAGGCCGCCCGCGCCTCGGGCCCCGGCGGCCAGCACGTCAACAAGACCTCGACCGCGATCGAGCTGCGCTTCGACGTGGCCAATTCGCCGTCCCTGACCGACGATATCAAGGCCCGCCTCACCGCGCTGGGCGGCAGCCGCATGACCCAGGACGGCGTGCTGGTGCTGTTCGCCCAGGGCCATCGCTCGCAGGAAATGAACCGCCAGGACGCTCGCGAACGCCTGGTCGAACTGATCCGCCGCGCCACCGAGAAACCAAAGCCCCGCCGCCCGACCAAGCCAACCTATTCCAGCAAGCTCAAGCGGCTGGAGACCAAGACCAAGCGCTCGGGCGTGAAGTCGATGCGCGGCCGCGTCCGTCACGACGACTGACCGCGCGCAAGGTCTAGTCGGGCTGGACGACGCCTACGCCCAAGCGGGCGCCGTCAGCCTGCTGCTCGACCACGAACACCGCCTCGCCCTGGTTCAGCTGGGTGAGCTGGCCGGCGACGACGGTTCCGAAAAGATTGGCCAGGACGATGTCGGCCGAGCCCTGGCCGCCATCCTGGACCATCGCGTCCCACCCCATCATCCGATAGGTGGAACCAGAGGCCTGCACGGCGAAACCCGTGCCGCCGTCGGCGTAAGCCTGGATGTGCTCGGCGACCTGTCTGACGTTCATATTGTGAAGCTCCCCTCGCACGGCCCCTAGCAGCCGCGAGACCCCACCTTAAGGCGCAAGCCCCTTAACCGGAGATTGCGCCCTCGGCGTTGTCGAGGTTTCTTCAGGCCAGACGCGGAATCGGCGGGCCGAACGAGAGAATCTCGTCCTTCCAGTCGGGCTCGGGGATCAGGCCGCCCAGCATCTTCTTCAGATAGAAGGCCAGGGCCGATTGTTCGTCCGCGCTCAGTTCGGAGCAGGCTTCCTGGTGCAGCGGCGTCAGCTCGTCGCGGATCCGTTGCAGCAGCGCCGCCCCGGCTTCCGTGAGGCGCACGACCACCTTGCGGCGATCGTTCGGCGCCCCGCCGCGCTCGACCAGGCCGTCGCGGATCAGGCCGTCGATCGACCGGGTAAGGGTCGTGCGGTCGGCCGCCGAAAGCTTGGAAAGCCGCGTCATCGAACACTCGCCGAACCGGGCCAGCGACAGCATCGCCACCCACTTCGGAAACGACAGACCGTGACGCGCAACATGGTCGGCGGCCATAGCCCGCCGATGTTGCTCGGTCTGGTACATCAAATAGCTCAAATAGCTGGGCAGGGGCATGGATTGCCCCTCCCTCAAGTCATGCTCAGGCATGGTGTCCCCCCGCGCCGTGCGCCTTGATCTCACAACCTCTGCTGTCGCGCAATCGCCACGAGGCCCCTAGCCCGCGTAGCGTTCACCATGTCGCGAAACGCCTGTCTCGTCCGCACGTTCCGCAGGCGAGAAAGACCCCTCTCGCGCGAGTATCAGCGACGGGGCGGAGACGGCGCAGCGGGAGGAGCCGGCGGCGCCGGCGGGGCGGGCATGCCGCGCATGACGGTGATGCGCTTGACCCGGCCCGTGCAGCTCTTCAGCGACAAGCCTGGCGGCAGGCGGGCCTCGCCGCAGGCCTCGTCCAGCTGGTCCTGGGTCAGGCCCCGCGCGCCGCTCAGATCGACGCCCTGAAAGCGCACGGCCGTGAAGTCCGCGCCCTTGAAATCAGCGCCGGCGAAGCTGCCGCCGCGCAGGTGCGAGGCCGTCAGCGAGGCGTTACGGAACTGGGCGCGGTCGAAGCGGCCGCCGCTGAGGTTGGAACCGTTGATCTCGGCGTTCGAGAAATCGGCCCCGCGGGCGTTCACCGACGACAGGTTCGAGCCGTTCAGCTCGGCATTGGCCAGCCGGGCGTCAATCATGGTGGCGGCTTCCATATTGGCCCCATGCATCTCCGACGAGGTCAGGTCGGCGCGCGACAGGTTGGCGTTCTGGAAGTTGGCGCCGGCCGATTCCACGCCCGACAGGCGGGCGCCGTTGAAGTTCGCGCCCTGGAAATTGGCGGCGCGCATCTCGGCGCCGCGCAGGTCGGCGCGGGTCAGGTCGGCCGCCGCGAAATTGGAGCCGTAGAACACCGCGCCGCGCAGGTCGGCGCCGATCAGGTTGGCCCTGGCGAAGTTGGCGCCATTGAACTTGGCGCCGGTCATCTTGCGGCCGGCCAGATCGCAGCTGACACACACCCCGCCCAGAGACACCAGGCGCGCCACGTCCTTGTCCTCGATCGAGGCCTTGGCCTGGGCCTGGCCGGCCAGGGTCGTCAGACCCATGACCAGGGCGGCGGCGAGTGTCATGCCCATGCGGGCCATCGGCGGTCTCCGTGCGGTCGATAAGCGACCTTGCTTGGTAACGGTTTGAGCCCCGCACCGACGCTAGACCACTTAAATCGCGGTAATGACGGGGATTCGGGATCCCCGTCGCCCGCCAAACGCTTGTTGGCCTTAGCCTTCCAGCGCCCGCCGCGTCAAACCGCCACGCCCTCCCCGGCTAGTAGAAAGTCACGTCGTCGAGCTCGAACCACAGCTTGCCGCCGGCCGGACGCTCGCCCTCGACCCCGACCTGCAGGAGATCGGTCCCGGTGAAGGCGGCCTTCTCTCGCCCCGCCGGCGCGAACGCCGAGAACGGCAACTCGACGGTCTTCCACTGCGGACCCGCCTCGACCTTGGTCGTCCAGCGGCCGGTCGCGCCCACCAGGCTGACGACATAGACGCCGCCGTCGCCGCGCACGGCGAACTTCAGGCCCTTGAAGGCCGTGGCGTCGGTGGGGACCACCGAACCCCGGGTCAGGGGCAGCAGCACGCCGGCCGAGGCGTCGTCCTTGCTGGCCATGCGCGCGCCGACGCTCAGGATCTTGCCGCCGCCCTCGCGCTCGATGACCTGCGACACCTCCTGGCTGCGGTCGCGACCGCCGTCGAAGTCGTCCAGGCGCAGCGTGTCGAGGCTGGTGCGGCCGTCAGCGCGCTCGAAGTCGTCGATCAGGGCCTGAGCCTTCACCGCCGGCGGAGCGATGCGGTCATTGGCGGCCGAGCGTTTAGCGCCGGGGCCGTAGGACAGCTTGCCATCGATGAAGACACGCTCGACCTTGCGGGCGTCGGAAATGGTCTCCCAGGGCTTGCCCGCGACCAGCACAAAGTCGGCGCGCTTGCCAGCCTCCAGCGTGCCGCGGTCGGCCAGTTGGTTCATGGCCCTGGCGCTGCCGGCCGTGCCGATGGTCAGGGCTTGGCTCGGCGTCAGGCCGGCCTGCACCAGCAGTTCCAGTTCGCGCAGGGTCGAGGAGCCGTGCGGCGTGCCGGTCATGCCTGCGTCGGTGCCCAGGGCCAGCGGCACGCCCGCGTCGAACAGCGCCTTGGCGTTGGAAAGGGCATAGCCGAACTTCAGGCGGCTCTGGCGCGCGCGCGGACTGTCGGGATCGGCCGGCGGCTTGGCGCCGGGCTTTACCGGCTCGTAGACCGCCAAGGTCGGGGCGTAGAACAGGCCCGAGGCCTTGATGGAGGCGATCGTGTCCGCATCCAGCGGCGCGTCCTGCAGACTGTGGGCGATGACGTCGACGCCGCTGCTCGCCGCGACCTTGCCCTGCTCGACCGTCACCGTGTGGGTCAGCACCTTCAGCCCGTACTTGTGGGCCGTCTCGGTCAGGGCCTTCAGCGTCCAGGCGTCCATGGTGGTGTTGTCGGGCGCCGAACCGTAGCGCCAACCATCTGTGAAGGCCTTGATGGCGTCAGGCTTGTAGGCGGCGATCGCCTCGACGGCGGCCCGGGCGCCTTCCGGCGTGTCGACCCAGCGGGTGGTGGCCTGGTCGGCCCAGTCGGCGCCGTGACCGCCCGGCGTGCTGATGCGGGCGACGAAGTTGACGTGCGGCGCGGTCAGGGTTCCCAGCCACGTCCGGCGCGGCGCGAAGCTCTCGGGCTGTTGGTGGAAGTCGTTCACCGAGGTGACGCCCGCGGCCACATAGGCGTCGGCGATCTTGGGCGTCACGTCGGGAACGCCGTTGGGGGTCCAGTGGGTGTGGACGTCGAACAGGCCGGGGATCAGGGCTTCGCCCTTGGCGTCGACGATCGTCGCCCCCTTAGGCGCCTTCACCTTCGGGCCGACCGCCAGGATCCGCCCACCTTCGACCACCAGGGTCCCCCGATACGGCGCCGCGCCCGTGGCGTCGAAGATCTCGGCGTTGACGACCGCGAGTGGCTGGGCGGCCGCCAGGGACGTCGAGAGCGCGGCGGCGCAGAGGCCGCCGAGCAGGATGCGGGCGCGGGTCATGGGCGGTCGTCCTCGTTCGAAACGGGCGCTTTCAGCCGCGCCCTTTCCTCATGACGAACCAGGCGCGCAAAACCAGCAGTCCTCCCCGCCGATCGGCATGCCGGGCGGCAAGGTTTCCACCGCGCCGGCGCGCGGAGCCGCCAGCGCCTTGCGGTCGCCGGAGGTCAGCAGGCGCGAGATGCGGGCGGCCTGGTCGGCTTCCGCCCCGTGCCCCTTCCAGCCGGCCAGGGTCTTGGCGTAGCGCAACAGGGCCGCGTCGATCTGAGCGGCGGCGGTGGGCGACAGGGTCTTGTCGTCGAGCACGGCGACGAGATCGCCGACCAGCCGCGCGCGCAACCGGCGGCGCAGTTCGCCGGTGCGGCCGTCGGCCTGCGAGCCTCCGGGAGCGACCGCGGCCAGGAGAGCGTCGACCGTCTCGGTGACGTCCAGCTGGCCCGCGTCGCGACGCTTCTGCTCGACCAGGCGGTTGAGGCGCGCCGGGGTCAGCAGCAGCGACAGCGGCAGGTCCGCGGCGGTCTCGGCGGCTGTCGGCAGGTCGAAGACCGCAGCCCCCGAGGTCGGGAAGATCTCGATGGCGTAGGCCTTGTCGCGCGAGCCGGACATGCCCGACGACAGCAGCGACAGCAGCGGATCGGGCAGGTCCAGAGCCGCCGGATCGAGCGTACGGACCAGGGCCGCCAGGGCCCGGCGCTGATCGGCGGCCGGCGTCGCGGGCGCGGCCTCGCGACCATCGCCGACCACCGCATAGCCGTAGTCGACCCCGCCGACGAACTTCACCGCCGCTTCGACCTGGTAGCGGTGGAAGAGATAGATCGGCACGAGGGCCCGGCGCAGGTCGGCGGCGGGCGAGCCGGCCGGCACGCTGTTCAGGCCGAAACGCGACAGGGCGATGCGACGCACGGCCATGACGTTGTCGAGCTCGACCACCGGATCGGCGCCGTTGTCCCACAGCGCGCCGTAAGGCTGGGCCGACGCCGCGCCCCGGGCGTCGGCGTCGGACACGTAGCGATAGCCCTTGGCCTGGGCGTCGCGGGCCAGTTTGTCGAGACGCGCGGCCTCGTCGCTTCCCGGCGCGCCTTCCGAGTAGAGCCAGTCGATCGCGAAGGCGTCCCAGGCTCCCACGCCCTTGGCGTAGGCGTCCGACAGATCCAAGCGGTCGCCGTCGATCTTCACCAGCGGCGCGGGGTAATCCATCACCGAGGCGCGGCCGTAAACGCTGCCGGCGAAATTGTGCGACAGGCCGATGGCGTGGCCGATCTCGTGCGCCGAAAGCTGGCGGATGCGGTTCAGCGCGATCTGGATCGGATCGTCCGGACCGCCCTTCCCCGTCCTGTCGGCGCCCAGCAGCCCCTCGAAGATCATCCGGTCCTGACGGATGCGCAGCGAGCCCAGCTGCACCACGCCGCGCACGATCTCGCCGGTGCGCGGATCGACGACCGTCGTACCGGTCGACCAGCCGCGCGTCTGACGATGGATCCAGTTGACGACATTGTAGCGGGCGTCCATCGGATCGACGCCCTCGGGCAGCGACTCCACGCGGAAGGCGTCGATGTAACCGGCGGCCTCGAAGGCCTGGTTCCACCAGCGTCCGCCCTCCACGAGCGCGCTTCGCACCGGCTCGGGCGCCCCACGGTCGACATAGAAGATGATCGGCTTCTTGACCGGCGATTTCGCGGCCGTCGGGTCGGTCTTTTCCAGGCGGAAGCGGCGCACCAGGCGCTGCACGGTCGGCTGGTCGAGACCGACGGCGTAGTCGGCGAACAAGACCTGGGCCGAGGTGCCGGTGCGCGGATCGAAGGCGCGTGGCGTGAAGCCTGGCCCCGGCAGGCGGATGAAGCTGTGATGGACGCCGAAGGTCACCGCCCGGGCGTCAGGAACGATGCCCGAAACCTCGCCGCCCGGATCGTCGGCGGTGAAGGTCTGGCGGGTTTCGAACTCGAGGTTGTCGGGGAAGACGCCGACATGGCTAAGGTCGACATAGCTCAGCGTCGGCGCGGCCTTGAAGCCGCCCTGCTTGGCGTCCTTCAGCGAGCCGGTGATGTTGAAGGCGTCGCGCAGCAGGAAGCCGGCCAGGTCGACGGTGAAGCCGCCGTCGGGCGTCTCGCTCGCCACCTCGCCCGACCAGACCACCGAGCCGGGGAAGCTGTCGCGCACCGTGCGCTGCTCCTCGACCGTGCCGCCGACGGCGCGGAAGCCGAAGTTCTCGAACTCGGCCAGCACGCGCTTGCCGACGCGGCGGAAGACCAGCACCTGGGTTTCGCCCGTGGCGGCGCGGTCGAGGCCGACCGGCGTCGCGCCGAGGCCACCGCTAAGGCTGGGCTGATAGAGGAAGCGGCCGGAGATCCCGTCGGCGTCCGGCGCCGGCAGGGTGACCAGCACCGCGCCCTTGGCGGCGTCGGTCTTGACCGGCAGCAGGCTGGGCGTGGTGGCGGGCGCGGCGGCGGCCGGAACCGGGGCGGCGGTTGCCGAAGCGGCGGACAGCCCCATGGCGGTCAACGCGGTCGCCATCGCCAGGGCGCGCAGCGACGCGCCGCCGAAGTCCGATTTCTTCATCTGCCCCTCCGATTCCCGCTCTAGTCGCGGCGGGCGACGGTTTCGCCCCGGGCCGGTGCAGGCAAGCCTCTTTTTGCTGGAACGGGCCTCAGCGGATCTCGCGGGCCAAGGCGCGGGCGACCATCTCGCCGGCCTGCCTGCAACGATCCAGGGACGGGCGCCGGTTTTCGATCGGACGCGGCTCGGGCCTCAGGCGATCGGGATGCGGCTGGGCGACAAGCTGGATCATGAGCCAGCCGTGTCGAACGCGCGCGCTTCGGCTTCGAACTCGGTCAGGGCCGCCTCGGCCGCGTCGGCCATCCGCCCCCAGCCGAGCAGGACGGCGTCGAGATCCGGCGCGGCGGCCTCGGGCGCGGCGAGCCCCGCCTCCAGGTCGTCGAGCACCGCGTTCCAGTCGCCGCGCAGGCCCCGCACGCCGGCGACCGTCGTCGCCAGGCCGGCCGCCGGAGCGACGATGTCGTGCAGGGCGATCTCGCGACGGCTGCGCGGGGCGGGACTGAACGCCCATTGCTGAGCGGGCAGTCCTGTCTTTTCCCACAGACGCAGCGGCGCGCCGGCCTGCACCTCGGCGACGTCGAGCGCATGCTCCGGAAAGGCGACGTTCTCCAGCGTCGCGCCCTGGCGCGGCGGCACGCGGAAGAGATCGGCGCCGGTCGGCAGGTCGTCCTGCGCGCCCACCCGAGGCGGCGGCCCTTCGCTGATCAGCGGGAAGCCGAACGGCGTCGAGGCGTTGGCCAGCGTCCAAAGCTTGTCGTCGGCGGTGATGTGCAGGCCCAGCGCCGGATCGGCGGCCGAGCGCAGGCGATGGGCGTCGGCGGCCTGGTCGAACTGCAGTCGCCAGAACTGGCGCGCGGCGCCGCCCCGGACCGGTTCGAGATGCGGCGCGCCGTCATCGTCGTAGGACAGGCACAGTTCCGGCGCCTCGCGCAGCCAGATCCGCACCGCCGGGTCACGCTCGAAGCCGGCGAACGCCGCGGCGAAGGCGCCGGCGCGCGTTGCAAAGCCGCGCATCGCCGCGGCCAGGGCGGTGGCGCGGTCGGCGCGCATGCGAACCTGCAGGCGCAGGGCCTCCAGCGCCGCGCTGCGATCGCCGGCCAGCAATTGCCGATAAAGGGATGGCGCGACGTCGCGGCCGTAGGAGACCAGGTCGCGGGCGAAGGCGGCCATGCCCAGCTGAAGATCCAGCCCCTGTGTCTCAAGCACGGCGTCGAGATCGGTCCAGGCGGCCAGCAGGCGTTGGGCTTCGGCGCACAGTTCACCCGCCTCGACCGCGCGGCCGCCGCGACGCGGCTCCAGGGCCGAACCGACGACCTCGCCCAGGAAGTCGACGATGTCGCGACGCTGGCGCGCGGCGCGCAACGCAGCGCGGGTTTCGGCGGCGACACGGCCGAGCGCGGCGACGTCGCGCCAGTCGGCCAGGCCCAGATCGAACAGATTTCCGAATTGGGCGGAACGGCCGCTGGCGTCGCCGGCGAAGAGCAGAAGCCCGTTCATCGCCAGCCCCGCGGCTCAAGCCGTCGGTCCTCGATGCTTCGCAACGCCGCTACTCCACCCTGGGGTCGGCGATGGGCCGCTCGCGAGCGTCACGAGCGGCCCCCGCCCCGCATGCGAAGAGCCCCCCAAGACTTCCTCGCGCGCCAATGGCCTGGGAAACCCGGAGCCATCATGGCGAGACGGCTCCGGGTCCCTGATCGCTGGACGTCCGCTCTGGAGGCTTTTCGGCCCGGCCGTCCTTGATCTGCGACAGAATGTCCCAAGCCCTACAGCCCCGCTGTGCAATTTTTCACAGGGGGTGCGACGAGGCCTTAGCCGCGGGAAAGATTGAAGATCGAGACCGGCGGGAAGCTCTTGCGGGGCGTGGTTCGTCCCACATAGCCGCAGCGGTAGCGGTCGGCGTGGCGCGTGGCCAGGATGCCCGCCATGGCCTCGCTGACATAGGCCGCGCCCGGGGCCACGTCGGGCTCGATGCGGGCGGCGACGACCACGTGGGCGCCGACGACGGCCAGGGCGCCGGTGATCGGGTTCACCCGCAGGTGCACCGGCCCGTAGTGCCCGCCGATGCGCAGCGCGAGATGGCGCGGCAGGCCGCGCGCCCGCAGGTTCAGGCGGCGGTGGGCCTCCAGCAGGACGAGCGCGGCCTCGGCGGCGTCCGACGGCCGGTCGAAGACGAGAAACACCCCGTCGCCCCAGGTCTCGACGTGCTCGGGCGGCGCGGCGAGGCCGGCGATCGCCTCGGCCATGCCCGCCATGACGACCTCGAAGAAGGCCGGCACCTGGGCGTCGTGCAAAGCGCCGAAGCCGCGCACGTCGATGAACAGCATCGCCTTGACCCCGCGCTCGCCCGGCTCCGTCGACGCGGCGACGGCCGGCGCATCGGGCGCGGGACGTTCGAAAGTCAGGATCGCCTGCGGCCGTCCGGTCTCGCGCCAATAGGCGACGTCGGCGCCGGCCCCCGCCGGTCCTGCCGACGCGCGCCCATCCCATACGGCGACCTGCACCGCGCGGGTCGACAGGCCCTCTGCTCGCAGGATCGCGCAGCCGATCGCGAAGCGGCTGGCGTAGGCGAAGACCTCGTCGTCGCCGGCATAGGGGTCGCGGGCGGCGAACCGCACCGAGGCGGCCCTGGCCAGGCAGGCCTCGAACCGCCCGACCCAATGCTCGCCGAAAGGCCGCACCGAGGTCTCGACGTAGGAGGCCAGGCCCAAAGGCGCGACGACGTGCAGCTCCGCCCCCGCCGCCAGCAGGGTTTCGGCCCAGAGGATGTCGGCGCCGGCCGCCAGGCCGCCATAGCCGAAGCCGACCCTCTGCGCGGCGACGAGGTCGGCCATCCTGGCCTTGAGGGCGGCTTCCTCCTCGGGAGCGCGGGCGGCGAACATGTGGCCGGTGAAGTGGGCCGTCGCAGGCGGACGCAGGATCTCCAGCCAGGCGGTGGGCGCGCCGATCTCGGCGGCTATCATCGACAGCTGGCGCAGGGTCGAGGCGTGGGCCGACAGGCTGGTCGGCGCGCCGGCGACGGCGGCGGCCAGCATCTGGGCGGCCTCTTCCCGTCTTCCCAGCAGGAACAGCGCCTCGGCCCGGCTGGCGCGATCGAAGTAGCCGGCCTCGCCCTCGCCTGCGGCCACGCCGGCGGCGTCGAGGGCGGCGGCCGCAAGTTCGGCGGTTCGCGCCGCGTCTCCGGCCAACAGGCTCATGGTCGCGGCGTTGACGAGGCCGTAGCGCCCCCCGCCGTTGACCGCCGTGGCGACATAGGCGCGAGCCGAAGCACGGGCGAAGGCCCGTCGACGCTGGCCATCGGCCGTCAGGGCCACGTCCTTCAGCAGGCGCGCGCCCAGCGACAGGGCTTCGGGATCGTCGGAATTGGCCAGGCCCAGGCGCACGAACTCGGCGCGGGCGAAGTCGGCGGCGCCGGCGCGAGCCAGCGAAAGAACGGCCGCATGGGCCAGGATCAGCGAGCGTTCGCCCTCGTCGAGGGCCCGCCGCGCCAGATCGTAGGCGGAAAGATGCTCGCCGCGCCGAAGCAGCGCGGCGAGCTCGTCGAAAGACGCTTCGGCGCTCAGCTTAGCGGCCGGTGCCGTTTTCGATCAGCGGATCCAGGTCGATCGCCTGGCCCAAGGCGTCATGCATGAACAGGCTGTAGACGAAGATGCCCATGCGCTTGCATTCGTAGACGACCTTGAACTGGGCGTACGGAACCGGCTCTTCCGCACCCGGAGGCGTGTAGTTGGTCCAGTAGTAGCTGGAGAAGTTCTGGCCCCAGTCGTTCTCGAACGAGATCGGGGTCGGCTGGAAGCCCCAGCCCTTCGAAAGCAGGTCGTCGCTGAGACGGAACTGCAGCACGCAGCGCTGCTGCAGGTCGAGGTCCAGCGGCTCCGGCGGGTTCGGGGCCAGGTCCATGAAGCTGAGGTTGCCATCGAAGCCGACGATGATGTCGACGACCAGATCCGGCTCCGGGTTGGCGCCATTGTGGCTGAGCATAGAAAATTCCCCCTATAGGCGAGTTAACCTAAAGATGAATCGCGTGAAAACGCAACGAAGTCGGGTCTCGCATAACCGTGTAAACGAAGTTTGTTCACTATGGCCGAGGCCTCGGAAATTCTTCCCTGGCCATGCAGGGCGCGGGCCAGGACGTAGAGCGTCTCGGGCGACAGGGTCTCACGGCGTGGCCCCAGCAGGCCGATCACCTCGGCCGAGCGCCCCTGCGCCAGATGAGCCACGCCGAGCAGCCATTGCTCCAGCTGGGCGTCGCCATCCCCCTTCTTGCGGCTCGCCAGCGACTGCTCGATCTCGCGCGCGGCCGCGACAGCCGCCTCGGGCTTGCGGTCCCTCTCGGCCAGGCGGATCGCCTGCACCCTGAGCTTTCCGTTCAGCCGCGCCATCCAGGCATAGACTTCGGGATTGAGCGACCGCAGTCGCTCGATACGGCGCACCGCCTCGGCATGGGCCGCGCGCGCGGCCGGCAGATCGCCGGCGGCGAAGGCGACGTCGAAGGCGTCGAGCTCCACATTGGCCGCGTAGTCCAGCCAGTTGGCGTTCTCCGGATCCAGGGCGGTCAGGTCGCGGAAGCCCCGCCGGGCGCCATCGACCAGCCGGCGCGCCTCGTCGACGCGGCCCAGGTCCAGAGCCCGGCGGGCCAGGGCCAACTGTCCGGCATAGAGCTTGGCGGCCATCGGCCGGTTTTCGGGATCCCTCTTCAGAAGCCCGGCCACGATGGACTGGGCGATCGCGCGCTGCTCGTAGGCCTGCGCCAGGTTGCCCGATCGATAGTGGGTGTCCGAAAGCCAGGCGTGGGCGTCCGCGAGGTCCTTCACCGGCTGAACCGCGTCGGGCGAAGCCTTGGTCGCCGCCTCGAAGCGGACACGGGCGTCGTCGAAGGCCGCCAGGGCGTCCTTGCTGCGACCCTCGTCCAGCAGCAGCGTGCCCAGGTTGTTGCGCGCGTAGGCGACCTCCATCCGCCAATCGAGATTGGTCGGATCGAGCTTGGTCAGCCGCTCGGCCAGTTCGCCATAGCGCCGGAAGCCCGCCTCGGCGTCGGCCGTGCGAGCCAGCCGCCAGTCGACATAGGCCAACCAGAAGACGTTCTGCGCGTGGTCGTAGAGGCGCTTGCCGTCCTGCGGATTGCGGTTCGACAGCGCCTCGGAGGTCAGGGCCGCCTGCGAGAAGGCCTGCCGCGCGCCCTTCAGGTCGCCGCGCTTGTCGCGAATCTCGCCGAGCAGGGTCTGGGCCTTGGCCTGCTGCGACAGGTCCTCGTCGTCCAGGTCGCGAGCGTCGACATGGGCGTAGTGCGCCAGGGCCCGGGCGCCGACGCCGTCGAGCACGTCCAGGCGCCCGACCGGCTCAAGCTTCTTGCGCAGGTCGCCCAGCATGTAGGCCACCAGGTCCTCGGCCTCGGCGCGCTGGGCCTCGGCCTCGCGACGGGCGTCGAAGGCGACCACCGCCAGGGCCCCGGTGACGACGGCGACGCCGAGCGCGCCGGTCGTGGTGGCGGCCATCCAGCGCTGACGCCGACGGGCGTCGCGCTGGATCAGGTTGTCGAGCCGCACCCCCAGCAGCGTCGAAGCGACCTTCAGGAAGGCCAGGCGACGGCCATCGCCCCCCGGACGCAGGTCGGCGGCCAAGGGCTCGCCGCCAGGCGGGAAGGCCTCACGCAGCACCGGCGGCAGGCAGTCGATCACCTCGCCGCCGCCCTCGGGCGCATCGACCAGCACGCAGATCACCCGCTGGGGACCGTGGGTGGACAGGAAGTGACGGATCTCCTCGCCGACCCATTTCGAGCGGCGGGAGGCCTCGGAACAGACCACGATCAGGTGCTCGGAACGATCCAGCGCTTCGCGAATCGCCCCGCCCAGATCGGCGGCGGCCGAAAGCTCGGCCCGATCGCGGAAGATCGGACGCAGCGGACGTGCGTCCGCCGGACCCACGCCCCTTGGCGGGCGATAGGCTTCCAGCCGCTTGTGCAGCCAATCGACCAGCTTGCCGTCGCCATGGCTGTAGCTGATGAAGGCCTTGTAGTTTAAGTCCCCCATTGCCCCTCGACTCTCCCCGTACGCGAACTCAGGAGCGGCGATTATGGACTCTTCCGCGAACGCCGCCACCGCTGGCGCTTCGAACGCGGCAGGCTTCGGCGATCAGGCTTCACGCCTGCAGGCCTTGGCCGGCTGCCGGCTGCTGCGTCACATGCCTCCCGCCGAGGTCGAGGCCCTGGCCTCGCGCATCGAAATCCTGTCGGTGCGCCGCGGCGCGCGACTGGTGCAGCGCCACGATCCGGGCGGCGCGATCTATGTCGTCGTGCAGGGCCTCCTGCTGGTGAACCAGTACGCGCGCTCGGGCCGCGAAGTCGGCTATCGCCGGCTGCAGCCGGGCTCCTATTTCGGCGAGATCGCCGCCATCGACCGCCTGCCGCGCTCGGCCAACGTCACCGCCCTGACCGAAGCCGTGGTGGGCCGCCTTCCCGAGCCGCTGGTCGCCGAACTGATGGCCGGCTCGCCCAACTTCACCCGCGCGGTGATGGAGGACCTGGCCGCCATGGTGCGGGCGCTCAGCAGCCGGGTGTTCGAGCTGAACGCCGTCTCGGCCCCCTGTCGCGTGCAGATGGAGCTCCTGCGCCTGGCCACCGACGTCGGCATCGAGGACAACCGCACGGTGCTGGTGCGCGCCCCGACCCACGCCGAGATCGCCGTCCTGGCCGGCGCCCAGCGCGAGGCCGTGACCCGCGAGCTGAACCGGCTGGAAAGCCGCAACCTGATCGCCAAGCAGGGCCGCACCCTGACCATCCTCGACATCGACGGCCTGGTCGCCGAGATCGAGCGCCTGGGCGGCGACGAGCCGGAGCTTTGATTTTCCACACTCTGCTGGATCATCATCCTCGTCATCCCGGAAACGGCGAAGCCGTTATCCGGGACCCAGGAGCCGGCGCATTGCGCCTGCTAGTGTAGGCGGCGAACCCAAAATCAGCGCCCAGTCCCCTGGGTCCCGGGTCTGCGGCGCTCCGCACCTCCGCCCGGGATGACGACAGCTGGAAGTTCGCGCCTCAACGGCTCTCCTGGAGCGCCCGGGTCACGCCGTTGGTCCAGCCGAAGCCGTCCTGCAGTGGGTACTCCCCGCCCCCGCCGGCCTTGGCTTCCTCGACGTCGTACTTCTCCAGCATCTTGCCGCTGGCCCGATATTCGCGCTCGACCGTGGTGAGCCAGCGGCTTGAAATATCGGCCGCCAGCTGGGTTTCGCCGTAGCGGCGCAGGCCGGCGACCGCCACCCACTGTAACGGCGCCCAGCCATTGGGCGTATCCCACTGCTGGCCAGTGCGATTGGCCGTGGTGCGCAGGCCGCCCGAGGCCAGCAACTGGGCGCGGGTCGCGCTCGCCACCGCCTTGGCCTGATCCGGCGAGGCCGCGCCGACGAACAAGGGATAGAGGGTCGCGGCGCTGACGGTGTCGATCCGCTCCCCCCCGGTCCACAGGTAGTCGAGATAGACGCCCCGCGCGGCGTCCCACAGCACCGCGTCCATCGCCGCCTTGCGGGCCTTGGCCCGGCCGTCGAACTCGGCGACGCAAGGGCCGTCCGCGATCCGGGCGCATCCGGCCGATATCGCAGCCTCCAGGCCGTACATCAGGCTGTTGAGGTCGACGGGAACGATCGCCGTGGTGCGGATGGTCTTCAGGTGCTCGCCGTCGGCCATCCAGCGCGACGAGAAATCCCAGCCGCTCTCGGCCCCGGCCCGGAGGTCTCGGAATACCTCGGCGGGCGGACGGCCCGTGGCCAGCGACGCCTCGCGGGCCGTCTCCAAGTCCTCGCGGTAGGACTCGTCGCGCGGCGTGACGCGATCGTCGTAATAGCGGTTCAGCACCGCCCCGCCCGGCAGGGCGACGACGCGGCGATACGCTTTCCCAGGGGTCACGGTCCTCTCACCGTCCATCCAGAAGGCGTGCTCGCGCCGCATCAGATCGACACGCGCCTTGACCACCGACGTGTCGGTCGCATCCGACAGCCCGACCATGGCGTAGAAGAACGGCGGCTGCGAGCGGCTGAGATAATAGGTGCGCGCGCCGTTGGGGATGTGGCCGTAGGCGTCGATCAAGCCGCCGAAGTCGTCGATCATGTTCTCGACCAGGTCCGAACGCCCGTCGAGCTTCAGGCCCAGCATCGTGAAGTAGCTGTCCCAGTAGTAGATTTCGCGAAAGCGTCCCCCCGGCACGACGAACGGCTTGTCCATCGCCAGGGCAGAGCCGCCGGCCACCGGCTTCACCGGATCGCGGGTGAGGTGCGGCCAAAGCTGCGCGACGTGGGCCTTCAACGTGGTGCGCTCGGCGCTGGGCGCGGGCGCAGCGCCGGCCTCCGGCACGACGAAGTTGGCGCGCACGAAGCGCTTCAGTTCCGCGTCGCTGAAGCGGGCTTTGGCGCGGTAGTCTTTCAGGATCGCGGCCGGATCGCGCTTGGGCGTGGCGTCCACGAAGGTCTTGCCGTCGGGAAACAGCCGCCGGGTCTGCACCTGGTGGAAGAGCTCCTGATAGGTGTCCGCCGGCGTCGGGATCTCCGCGGCCGGCGTCTGGGCCAGAGCGAACGGCGTGATGGCCGTCCAGGCCGCTGCGGAAACGACGGCGAGCAGGCGGGCGCGGATCATCGGAGCCTCATTGAAGAAAAGAAACGCGGACCGGCAGGGAGGAAGCCGGCCCGCGCGCAGGAACCGTTGCAGGACAGAACCCGCGAAGGCCTCAGAAGTTGTAGCCGACGCTCAAGCGCACCGAGCGACCCAGGATCGGCCGGGCGTTGGCCCCGCTGGTCGAGCGCGGGTCGCCCTCTGTCAGGCCGTGGCTGTCGGTGAGATTGTCGCCGGCGACCTGCACGTCGAAGGCGCCCACCCGGAAGATCGCGCCGAGATCCAGCTTCTCGTAGCCCTTCAGCACCTGGGTGTTGGCGTTGTCGCCATAGCGGTCGTCCACGGCGCTGAGCGTGCCGTAGAAGGTGGCGTCGACAGTTCCCAGCTGCACGTCCCAGCTGGGCGTGAAGCGGATCTGCCAGTCGGGCTGGCGCTGGGCGCTGTTGCCGGCGTTGGCCGGGATCGAGGACTGCTTGATCTCGGTCTTCTGGAAGGTGCCGTTCAGGGCCAGCGACAGGCCGAAGTCCGACCGCCAGCGGCCGTCGAGCTCGATGCCGTGAGCCTTGTTGGTGTTGCTTTCCTGGATGCCGCCGACGTCGGCGAACTTGGCGCCCTTGAACTCGTTGGCGAAGCCGGTGGCGTAGAGCTCGAACGGCCCGCTGCGCAGCTTGTAGCCCAGCTCGTACTGGTCGACCTTCAGGGTGTCGGTCAGGTTTTCGCGGAAGTTGTCGAAGCTGGGGAACTTGTAGCCCCGCGAATAGCGCACGAAGACGCCCGAGACCTCGTTGAGGTCGTAGTTGGCGCCCACCGTGTAGGACGTCTTGCTCTGGCTGTAGTCGGTGGTGCGGATGGCCAGGCCGTCCGGATAGCCGTTTCCATCGTCGACCACGTAGTCGGTCTTGAAGCGTTCGCGGCGCAAGCCGAGGTCGATACGCAGGGCTTCGGTGGCCTGCCAGGCGTCCGCGAGGTACAGCGCGTCCACCCGCCCGTCGCCGGCCGAGACCAGGCCATAGTTCCAACAGCCCGTGCCGCTGCCCGCCGTGGCCAGGTTGGCGCAGCTGACATTGGCGGCCAGGTAGTCGCCGTTGGCCTTCACCTGCATCGGACGGAAGTTGCCGATGGTCCAGAAGTCGTCCGACGAGAAGCTGGAGGCGTAGTAACCGGCCGAGACCTCGTGCGCCCCGAAGGTCTTGGAGACGCTGAAGTCGTTGGTCAGCGCCTCGATCTCCTTCTCGACGATCCAGGCGCCCCAGGCCTGCACGTAGTCGTTGGCGCCCAGCGTGGTTCCGCCGCGCGTCACCACCGCACCGCCGATGACCGTGACCACCGACGAAGCCGTCACCGCCCCGCCGTCGGGCACCAGGCCGTAGGTGTTGGCGTCGCCCTTGGTGAAGCTGAAGCGGTCGCGCACCGTCCAGCCGTCGCCGAACTCGTGCTCGAAGCTGCCGCCGGCGACATAGCCCTTCCAGCCGCGGCCGTCGGCCAGATCAAAGCTGCGGGTCGCGCCGTTGGCGTGCACCTGCAGGGTCTGGTGGCGCGAAAGCTCGCCCAGCTGGGTGTAGGTCCCCTTGTCGACGCCGGGCACGTTGATCGCGAATGGCAGGTACCAGGCGCCGTGGTCGTCGGTGGCGCGGGCGTAGAGGTTGATCTTGCCGTTCTCCAGCTTCTTGGTGAGGTTCACCGTGAACTGCTGCCCCTTCTCGCTGTCGAACTGCGTGTCGCGGATGCCCGGCGAGCGGGCGACATAGCCGCCGACTATGAAGAACAGGTCGTCGGCCAGCTTGCCGCTGACCACGCCGTCGACGCGGCGCAGGCCGTAGTCGGAGGTCGAGGCCTTCACCAGACCCTTGGTCTCCTCGCCGCCCTCCTTGAGCATGAAGTTGGTCGTCAGGCCCGGCTGGCCGTTGGAGAAGATCGGGTTGGGGCCGCCGCGCAGGGCCTCCATCCGTGAGATGGTCTCGTCGACGCGGAAGATCGACGAGTTCTCGAGGAACGACAGGGTCGAGGGCGGATAGATCGGCGCGCCCTGCAGCTGGATGGTCAGGAACTCGGCGTCGCCGGTGGCGGGAAAGCCGCGCACGAAGACGTTGGCCCCGGCCACGCCGCCCGAGGTCTCGACCCAGACGCCAGGCACCAGGGCCAGCAGCTCGGCGCTCGACTTGGGCGAGGCCTTGGTGATGTCGGCGGCGTTGACGGTGCTGACCGCGAAGCTTGCCGACAGCTTGTCGATGCCGGCCCCGCCGGGGGTGCCGACGACGATGACCTCTTCCACTTCCGAAGGCGCCTCGGGCTGGGCCGGAGGCTCGGCGGCGACGGCCGGGGCGGCCTGGGCCGAAGCGCTGGCGGCGACCAGCAGGCTGCGGCCGCGGATGGCGTAGACGCCGCTGGCGGTGGGCTGGGCCACCATGTCGGATCCGGCCAGCAGGCGCTTGAGACCCTCTTCGGCCGAATAGCTGCCCTTCAGGCCGGCGCTGCGCTTGCCGCGCAGCTGGGTCTCGTCGAAGGCCAGCTGCTGGCCCGACACGCGACCGAAGGCGCGCAGGGCGCCGCCCAGGTCCTGGGCCGGAATGTCGAAGCTGTAGGTCGTCCGCGCCTGGGCGTAGCCGGCGCTCGGCGCGATCAGGGCCGCCAGGACGGCGGCGGCGGTGGTGGAGCCCCAGACGAGGCGGCGGTCGAAGCTCTTGCGCATCACTTCCCTCCCTCGCGCCGATCATTGTTCTTTGGCGGCGCTTTGGTCAGTGAGACGCCTCAGTCGGCGGAAGACTCACCAGCGCCGCTGATCTTTTTTTGCCCCCGGCCACTTTGCCCCCTGGCGATCCGCAGCACCGTCTCGCCCGAAGCCGGCTCGGCCCGCACCGGCAGCACGGCTGTGACGCCGTCGACGAAGGCGCGCGTGTCGCCCGAGGTGAAGACGCCGCTGATCTTCAGGCGCCCCACGGCCGGATCGGCGATCCGCAGCTTCTCGCGAGCGTAGCGGTTCACCCGCTCGACGGCGAGGTCCATGGGTTCGTCCTGGAACACCAGCTGGCCGCTCTCCCAGGAGGCGGCGCGCGAGGGATCAGTGGCTGAGACCACAGTCGCGTCAGAGGTCGTCGAGGCGACTAGTTCGTGGTCGGGCGTCAGCAGGCGCTCGGCCGGCGCGCCATCGACCTTCAGAGACGGCGGCGGACGGCCCCGCGCGCCCTCGCCGTCCAACACGGCGACGTGGCCCTCGTAGAGCACCACGCGCATCTGGCCCGGCAGTCGCTCGACGCTGAACGTCGTGCCGGTCGCCACCACCAACTTGCCGTCGGCGGCCACCGAGAACGGCCGCAGCGGATCCTTGGCCACCGAGAACTTGGCGCGCCCCTCCTCCAGCCACAGCCGGCGACGTCCGCCGTCATAGCGCACGCGCAGCACGGTGGCCGCGTCCAGCGAGGCGCGCGACCCGTCGGGCAGTTCGACGATGCGACGCTCGCCCTCGGTGGTGCGATAGACGTCCGGCAGGCTGGCCCGCCAGGCGAACCCGCCGCCGGCCAGGGCGGCCACGAGGCAGGCGGCGATGGCGCCGCCGATCACCGCGCGACGGCCGGGCCTGCGCGACCATCGCGCCTGCTGCGCCCGGCGCAGGTCTTCCAGAGCCTCGCCGCGCAGGGCGACCATGCCCGGGCTCATGGCCTGTTCGTCCACCGCGCGCCAGGCGCTGACCGCGTCGTCCAGCAAGGCGCGATGCTGCGGATCGGCGGCGAACCAGGCCTCGAGCTCGTGTTGCTCGGCGAGCGACAACTCGCCTTCGGCCAGGCGCACGCACCAGGCGGCGGCCGCATCCAGGGCCTCCTCGGCCGGCGTGTGGTTCATGTCGGGCCCGCTCATTCCCCGGCCCTCGTACGCTTGGTCAGGTGGCCCATGGCCTTGAGAATATGCTTCTGCACGCCGCTGGTGGTCATGCCGTAGAGCTCGGCGAGCTCGGCCTGCTTCATGCCCTCCAGCCGAAACAGCAGAAAGATGGCCCGAGTGCGCTCGGGCAGTTCGCGCAGGGCGTCGGACACCTCGCCCAGGCGCTCGCGCCCCATCAGCACGCGGGCGGGATCGAGGGGCTCCAGGTCCAGCGGCTCGGCTCGGATCGCCGCGCTGTAGCTCGAGCGCACGCGCTCACGCCGGGCGCGGTCTCGCAGCAGGTTGGCGGCCATCTGGAAGATGTAGGCGTCGGCATTGTCCATCGCCCGCTCGCCGTCGGTCAGGGCCAGCTTGGCGAACAGCTCCTGGGTCATGTCCTCGGCGTCGCTGTGGCTGGCGGCGCGGCGCATGAAGAACGCCATCAGCGCTGGCCGATAGCGCCGATCCAAGCTCCCCAGGTCCTGTTCACTCTTGGCCCGCACGGTCCGTCTCGACAGCTTTCCCGGAGTGCATGACGCACATCCTCGCCGGATGCACACCAGCGAGCGACGATTTTCTCATCTCAGGTTCCGGTCAGTCGCTTGAGACGATCGCGCAGCGGGGTCTCCACCCAGCGCCAGGCGGCCCACGAGGCCGTCGGCAGCACGAAGAAGGCCAGGACGCAGAACCACAGCGGCAGGTCGCGCTTCCAGCCGTTCGGATAGATCGAGATCATCACGTACCAGAACGCCCAGTGCAGGGCGTAGAGCGGATAGGACACCCCGCCCAGCCGCTCGCACAGCTTGGCCAGCCGGCCGCCGGGATCATAGGCGCCCAGCAGCACCAGCACCGGGAAGAGCAAGGTGCTGCAGGCGAAGTCATAGAGACCGTTGGCCACGCGGCTTGGCCACACCGGCAGGACCAGCACGACCAGCAGAAGCGCCGTCGGCAGCCAGGTCTTGCGGGCGGCGAAGGCGGCGCGATGGCGCCAGCACATCCAGCCGATGGCGAATGGAAAGGCCGCGCGCAACACGCCCAGGCCGAAGGTCGCCTGGTCCCAGCCGGTCTGCAATCCGCCCATGCCGATGGCCACGAACAGCAGGGCCGCGCCCGACATCAGGATGAACATGATCACCGCCATGTCCGGCGCGCGGCGGAACGGATACCAGGCCAGGCTGACCAGCACCTCCAGGCACAGCGACCAGGCCAGCGGGTTGAAGGGAAACAGTGACGGGAACGTCCCCGCCTCCATCGGCGCGAACTTGGGGATCAGCAGCAGGCCCTTGGCGAAGTCGATCCAGGTTTCGGCGTCGCCCTTGCCGGTCAGAAGCGCGCCGGCGACGGTGGCGATGGCCAGCATCGGCCAGACTCGCACCCAGCGGGCGACCAGATACTTGCCAAAGCCGATGCGCCGCTGTTCGAAGGCATGGGCCAGCACGAAGCCGCTGAGACAGAAGAAGAAATCGACCGCCAGGTAGCCGTGCGCGAAATGTCCGCGCCGACCCGACCAGTCGGCGATGTGGTAGAGCAGCACGCCCAGGGCCGCGACGCCGCGCAGCCCGTCCAGGGCGGTGAACCGTCCTTCGTCCTTGGTCGCCGCGATCGTCACCACATGGTGGTGTCACGATGCGGGGGCGCGGGGCAACCCTTTACCCCAGCCGCTTGATCGCCGCCTTCAGCGGCCGTGCCGCCTCCGCATAGTCGGCCCAGGCCGTGCTCCTGGCGATCAGGTCGGGCGCGGTGCGGATCGTGAACCGCGCCGGATCCAGGCCCGCCTTCACCTGCGTCCAGTTCAGCGGCATCGACACCGTCGCCCCCGGCCGCGCCCGCGCCGACAGCGGGGCGACCGCCGTGCTGGTGCGGTCGTTGCGCAGATAGTCGAGGAAGATCCGGCCCGCCCTGGCCTTCTTGCTCATGGTGATCAGGTAGCGGTCGGGCTCGTCGGCGGCCATGCGGGCGCAGACCTCGCGGGCGAAGGCCTTGGCCTGGTTCCAGGGAACCTTGTCGGACAACGGCGCGACCACGTGCAGCCCCTTGCCGCCGGTGGTCTTGCAGAACGAGGCAAGGCCCAGCTCCTCCAGCCGGTCGCGCATCTCGCGGGCGGCGGCGATGACGTCGTCGAAGGTCAGTTCCGGCGCGGGGTCGAGGTCGAAGACCAGGCGGCCGGCGACCTCCGGATCGTCCGGCCGGCAGTTCCACGGATGGATCTCGACGGCGGCGATCTGGGCGGCCGCGACCAGGGCCTCGACACGGTCGAAGCGGATGTAGGGCTGGCGGTCGCCGTCGACCTTCACCGTCTCGATCAGCGACGACATCCCGCGCATGGCGTGGCGCTGGAAGAAGGTCTCGCCGTCGATCCCGTCGGGCACACGGATCACCGAAGCCGGACGCCCCTGGATGTGCGGCAGCATCCACTCGCCCACGGCGGCGTAGTAGCGGGCCAGATCCAGCTTGGTCCCCGGCTCGCCGTCGCCGGCGTCGGGCCACAGCGGCTTGTCGGGCTTGGAGATCGCCACGCCCAGCACGACGCTGTCGGACCTGGCCCCCACCTTGGGCTTCGGCTCCGCCAGTTCCGCCTTGCTGGCCGGCACGGCGTCGGCCTCGACCTCCGAAGCGGGCTTGTCCTCGCGCAGGCCCTTGAAGGCGGCCTGCCGGATCGCACCCTCGCCTGTGAAGCCGGCATATTCGATCTCGGCCACCAGTTGCGGCTTCACCCAATGGATGTTGGCGGCGTCACGCGGCGCGCCCTTGCCCTTGAACGGCGAGCGGTCGGTCTCCAGCGCCTTCAGCTTCGGCAGCAACTTGGCGACCTTGTCCTTGCCAAAGCCAGTGCCGATACGGCCGACGTGAACGAGCTCGCCGTCGCGCATGACCCCGGCGATCAGCGAACGGAAGGCGGTCCCCGTGGTCGTCCAGCCGCCGATCACCACCTCGTGGCCGGCCCGGCACTTGGCCTTGGTCCAGGTCTCGCTGCGGCCCGAGCGATAAGGCGCGTCGAGGCGCTTGGAGATGATCCCTTCCAGTTCCAGCTTGCAGGCCGACAGCAGGACCGCGTCACCGGCCGTCTCGAAGTGATCGACATAGCGCAGGCGCGGTTCGTCCTCGCCCAGCAGACCCTTCAGCCGCGCCTTGCGCTCGCGCAGCGGCAGGCCGCGTAGGTCCTCGCCACCCGCGCACAGCAGGTCGAAGGCGAAGAAGATGATCTCGCCCTCCCCGCCTTCGGCCAGAGCAGCCTGCAAAGCCGCGAAGTCGGGCTGGCCGGCCTCGTCCAGCACCGCCGCCTCGCCGTCGATGATCGCGTCGGGCAGGTCGGCGGCCGCCTCGGCGACGCCGGCGAACCGCTCCGTCCAGTCGAGGCCCTTGCGGGTGCGCAAGACCGCGCGGCCGTCCTCGACGCACAACTGCAGCCGATAACCGTCGAACTTGATCTCGTGGCCCCAGCCTTCGCCCATTGGCGGACGGTCGACCGACTTGCAAAGCTGCGGTTCGATAAAGCGCGGCATGGCGGCGGACTTGGCCTTCTTGGCCGGCGCGAAGCTGCGCGTCTCCTCGGCGTCCTCGGTCAGCGCCTCGCGCTCCGCCTTGGTGCGGGATTTCCAGACCGCGTCGGCCTTGCCCTTCGATTTCAGAATGAACGGCTTGGGCGACCTGCCCTTGCCGGCCGCGATATCGGCCATGCTGCGGTTCGAAGCGATCGAGCGGTCCTCCTCCAGGACGGCGTCGCCCTTGTCGGGCCGCGCGGCCTCGTCCAGGTGCTTGATAAGCAGCCAGTTGGCCCGCCTTGCCTTTCCGCCCTTGGCGTTGCGGTCGTGCTTCATGCGGACCAGCACCCAGCCGCCGTGCAGGCGCTCGCCCTCCAGAACGAACTTCAGCTCGCCCTTCTTCAGGGCCTTTGCGACATCCTCGAAGCCCGGCTCGGGCGCCCAGTAGCCGCGATCCCACAGCTGCACCGTGCCGCCGCCGTACTGACCCTTGGGGATCGTGCCCTCGAAGTCGCCGTAGTCGAGCGGATGGTCCTCGACCTCGACCGACAGGCGCTTGTCGGCCGGATCGAGCGAGGGCCCCTTCGTCACGGCCCAGGATTTCAGGACCCCGTCGACCTCAAGCCGGAAGTCGTAGTGAAGGCGGGTGGCGTCGTGCTTCTGGATGACGAATCGCAGGTGCGGCGCGGCCGCCACGGCGCGCTCGCCGCTCGGTTCGGCCGTCTTCTTGAAGTCCCGCTTGCGGCGGTATTCGGTCAGTTGCGACTGCGCCATTTTCCCGATCCCTGTCTGAAAACAAGAGTCTCCGAGCGCATGAACGGTTCCCCTTCGCGCCTTGACGTGTTTCAGTGGACCAATTGTCAATGACACCGGTTTCCATTAGAGACAGCGCAGGTCCGACGAACGGGCCAGCCATGAGTAATTCCAGGGAGGCTACGCGGCGTGACCGTTTCTGAGGCGCAAAGCGACCTATTCGCACCGGCGTCGATCGCCCCCCAATTCGTCGAAGCCCGCCAGAAGGGCGTTTCGGTTCCCGGCTATCCCGGCGGCGCCCTGCCCCAGTCGATGGCCGACGGTTATGCGGTGCAGGACATCGCCATCGACCTCTGGCCCGACGAACTGGTCGGCTGGAAGGTGGGCCTGGTTCCCCCGCAGCACCGCGAGCGCCTGGGCGTCGACCGCCTGGCCGGCTGCATCTTCAAGAAGAACGTCTGGGACGCCGGCGCCGAGCCGACCCCGTTCCGCGCCATCGCCGGTGGCTTCACCGCGGTCGAGGCCGAGTTCATCATCCGCCTTTCCAAGGACGCCCCCGAGGGCAAGACCGAGTGGACGGCGGAAGAAGCCGCCGACTATGTCGGCGAGCTGATCCTGGGCGTCGAGATCGCCGGCAGCCCCCTGAAGACCATCAACGAACTGGGCCCGCCCATTGTGGTCTCTGACTTCGGCAACAACGACGGTCAGATCCTGGGCCCGGTCATCGAGAACTGGCGCGAGATCGGCTGGGAAGCCATGCCGGCCGAGACCTTCGTCAACGACGTCAGCGTCGGCAAGGGCGGCGCGACCTCGATCCCGGGTTCGCCGCTGGCGGCCCTGGCCTTCCTGCTCGGCCACGTCGCCTCGCGCGGCCGGCCGCTGAAGAAGGGCATGATCGTCACCACCGGCGCCAGCACCGGCATCCACGATGTGGCCGCCGGCGACGAGTCGACCATAAGCTTCGGCCCGCTGGGCGAGGTCCGCTGCAGGGCGGTCCCCGCCTGACGGCGGGCCGCCCCCAAACAACAAACCAAAACAAAGACTAGGGTAAGGAAGACGAAGTCCATGGACGTATCCGCGGCCCCCGCGCCGTCTGAAAAGATCGGGCGCTATCGCTGGGTGATCGTCAGCCTGCTGTTCGCGGCGATGGTCATCAACTATGTGGACCGGCAGACCATCGGCCTGCTCAAGCCGAACCTCTCCAAGGAGTTCGGCTGGAGCGAGGGCGACTATGCCGACCTCGTCTTCTACTTCCAGCTCTCCTACGCCATCGCCTACCTGGCGTGGGGCAAGATCATGGACAAGATCGGGGCCCGCTGGGGCTTCGGCATCGCCTTCGCCATCTGGCAGATCGCCCACATCGCCCACGCCGGCGCGCGCGGCCTGTCGGGCTTCATCTTCGCCCGCATGGGCCTGGGCGTCGGCGAGGCTGGCGGCTTCCCGGGCGGCATCAAGGCCGTGGCCGAGTGGTTCCCCAAGAAGGAACGCGCCTTCGCCACCGGCATCTTCAACGCCGGCACCAACATCGGCGCCATCGTCACCCCGCTGGTCGTGCCGGGCATCACCCTGGCCTTCGGCTGGCAGATGGCCTTCATCGTCACCGGCGTCGCCGGTCTGATCTGGCTACCGATCTGGCTCCTGGTCTACCGCCGCCCGCGCGAGCACAAGAAGCTGGGCGCGGCCGAACTGGCCCACATCGAGCAGGATCCGGCCGACCCCGTCGAGAAGATCGGCTGGGCCAAGCTGCTGACCAAGCGCGAGACCTGGGCCTATTCGCTGGGCAAGTTCCTGATCGACCCGATCTGGTGGATGTTCCTGTTCTGGCTGCCCGACTTCCTGGGCAAGCGCTACGGCCTGGACCTCAAGACCTTCGGCCCGCCGCTGATCGCGATCTACCTGCTGAGCGACGTGGGCAGCGTCGGCGGCGGCTGGCTGTCGTCGAACCTGATGAAGCGCGGCTGGAGCATCAACGCCGCCCGCAAGACGACCATGCTGGTCTGCGCCCTGCTGGCCGTGCCGGTGATGTTCGCCTCGTTCGCCAGCAACGTCTGGCTGGCCGTTCTGATCATCGGCGTCGCGACCGCGGCCCACCAGGGCTTCTCCGCCAATCTCTACACCCTGCCCTCCGACGTCTTCCCGCGCGCCGCCGTCGGCTCGGTAGTCGGCATCGGCGGCATGCTGGGCGCCCTGGGCGGCATGGTGTTCTCCAAATACATCGGCAAGGTGCTTGAGGACATCGGCACCTACACCCCGATCTTCGTGGTCGCCGGCACGGCCTACCTGATCGCCCTGCTGGTGGTGCACCTGCTGAGCCCCAAGATGGAGCCGGTGAAGATCTGATCTTCGCCTCTCCGCCGAAATCGAGCCCCCGGACGCAGCCGCGCCGGGGGCTTTTTCGTTGTGCATTTCCCTTACCGGCGCCGTGACCTCGCCGCGATCACGGCCTAGATTAGATGGATGACAACGTTGTCTCCCACCACAACCGCCCCGCTCAATGTCGCCCTCGTCGGCTATGGCTATGTCGGCAAGACCTTCCACGCCCCGCTGATCACCACCACGCCGGGCCTCGTCCTGCACACCGTGGTGTCGAGCGACCCGGTCAAGGTCGCCGCCGACCATCCCGAGGCCAAGGTCGTCGCCAGCCTCGACGAGGCCCTGGCCGATCCGGCGATCGACCTGGTGGTCGTCGCCACGCCCAACGACCTGCACGCCCCGCAGGGCCAGGCTGCCCTTTCCGCCGGCAAGCACGTGGTGATCGACAAGCCGTTCACCGTCACCCTGGACGAGGCCCGCGCCCTGATCGCCTCGGCCGAGACCCACGACCGCCTGCTGTCGGTGTTCCACAACCGTCGCTGGGACGCCGACTTTCTGACGCTGAAGGGCCTGATCGCCGATGGCGCGCTGGGCGAGGTGACCCAGTACGAAAGCCACTTCGACCGCTTCCGCCCGGTGGTCCGCGACCGCTGGCGCGAGCGGGCCGGCCCGGGCGCCGGGGCCTGGTTCGACCTTGGCCCGCACCTGCTGGACCAGGCGTTGCAGCTCTTTGGCCAGCCGCTGGCGATCAACGCCGACATCGGCGTGCAGCGCCAGGGCGCCGGAGCCGACGACTATTTCCACGTGACGCTGCGCTATCCGGCGCTGCGGGTCATCCTGCACGGCAGCCTGCTGACCGCGGCGGCCGACCTGCGCCTAGCCGTGCACGGCACGAAGGGCAGCTTCGTCAAGCGGGGCCTCGACGCCCAGGAAGACGCGCTCAAGCGCGGCCTCACCCCCGCCGACGAGGGCTTCGGCCTGGACCCCCGCCCCGGGACCCTGACCCGCGCCGACGGCGACGCCCTGAGCAGCGAGGTCGTCGAGGGACGTCGCGGCGACTACGCGGCCTACTACGCCGGCATCCGCGATGCGATCCTGACCGGCACGGCCAATCCCGTCCCGGCGCGAGAGGCCTTGCAGGTCATGGAACTGCTGGACCTGGCCGCCCGCTCGGCCGCCGAACGCCGCGAACTGCCGGTCGAGGCCGCGCGATGAGCCACAAGGACGACCTGGACCGCATCGCCGCCCAGGAGGCCAGCCTGGTCTTCCCCCGCTTCGATCTCGACACCGCCTGGGCCCTGGGCGCGGGCCTGCGCGACGCGGCCCTGGCCCGCAAGGCGCCGCTGGCCATCGACGTCTCGCTGCGCGACCGCCCGCTGTTCCACGCCGCCCTGCCCGGCTCGACCGGCGAGAACACGGACTGGCTGCGTCGCAAGCGCAACACCGTACTGCACTTTTCCAGGAGCTCGTACGGGATCGGCCTGTCGCTGGCGGCCAAGGGCGAGACGCTGGAGGCCAAGCACGGCCTGCCGACGCGGGACTACGCGGCCCACGGCGGCGGCTTTCCGCTGCTGGTGAAGGGACTGGGCTGCATCGGCGCGGTCACCGTCTCGGGCCTGCCGCAACGCCAGGACCATGTGCTGGTGGTCGAGGCCCTGGCCCTGGTGCTGGGCAAGGAGCTGGACGACCTGGCGCTGGGGTGACCCCCTCAGTCGCTCCGCGACAGCTCCCCCAGAGGGGGAGCATCTCGAAGAGCGCCGACGCCAATAGATCCTCCCCCTCTGGGGGAGGTGGCCCGGAGGGCCGGAGGGGGCTTCACCCCCGCTCCCCACTTTTCGCGCATGGCCTAGCCTCCCCAGCCGGCCGCCCCTAGAAACGGACTCGCCGTTTTCGTGGGGACCTTGAGACATGCGCCGCCGCACCTTCTTCGCCGCCCTGCCCGCCGTCGCCTTTGCCGGCCAAGCCCTGGCGCAGTCGCAGATCATCACCGGCCCCAACCCGAACCGTAAGCGTCCCGACGTGCATGGCGGCGACCGGGTGGACGGGGCGACCTTCGCCTCGCGCTCGGCCGCCTGGGGCATCCACGGCGCGGCGGCCACGGCCCATCCGCTGGCCACCCAGGCCGCCATCGCCGTCCTGAAGAAGGGCGGCTCGGCGGCCGACGCGGCGGTCGCCGCCAACGCCATGCTGGGCCTGTGCGAACCGATCGCCTGCGGCATCGGCGGCGACTGCTACGTGTTGCTGTGGGATCCCAAGACCCGCAAGGTCGTGGGCCTGAACGGCTCGGGCCGCTCGCCCAAGGGCCTGTCGCTGGAGACCGTTCGCGGCCGCGCCAAGGACGGCAAGATCCCCTCCTACGGCGCCGTCAGCGTCAGCGTGCCCGGCGCGGTCGACGCCTGGCGGGCCCTGCACGAGCGCTACGGCAAGCTGAAGTGGGCCGAGTTGTTCGAGCCGGCGATCGCCACGGCCGAGGAAGGCCATCCGATCACCCAGAACGTCGCCTTCTACCTGGCCGGCAGCCACCGCCGCTTCACCAATCCCGCCTCCAACATCGAGGAGGTCGAGAACTTCAAGAAGGTCTGGGCGCCGCAGGGCAAGACCCCCGTCGAGGGCGAAATCTTCAAGAACCCGGCGCTGGCCCGCACCTATCGCCTGATCGCCCAAGGCGGCGGCCGGGCCTTCTACGAGGGCGAGATCGCGTCGACGATCGAGGCCTATTTCAAACGCATCGGCGGCTGGATGACCAAGGCGGACCTCTCCGCCCACCGCTCGGTCTGGACCACGGTTCACACCACCGGCTATCGCGGCGTCGACGTCCACGCCCTGGGCGACAACACGCAAGGGCTCGCCACCCTGCAGATGCTGAACATCCTTGAACAGTTCGACGTGGCGGGCATGGGCTTCCAGTCGGCCCAGGCGATCCACCACGCGGTCGAGGCCAAGCGCCTGGCCTACGAGGACCGCGCCCGCTTCTACGCCGACCAGGACTTCTACAAGTCGCCGATCGAGTGGCTGATCTCCAAGGACTACGCCAAGGAGCGCGCCAGGCTGATCCGTCCCGACAAGATCTGGACGCCGAGCTATCCGGGCACGGCGCCCAGCAAGGGCGACACCACCTATTTCACCACCGCCGACAAGGACGGGATGATGGTGTCGATCATCCAGTCGAACTATCGCGGCATGGGCTCGGGCCTGATGGCCGACGGCCTGGGCTTCATGTTCCAGGACCGGGGCGAGCTGTTCGCCCTGACCGACGGCCATCCCAACGTCTATGCGCCCGGCAAGCGCCCCTTCCAGACGATCATTCCGGGCTTCGCCACCCGCAAGGGCGAGCCGTGGCTGAGCTTCGGGGTCATGGGCGGCGACATGCAGCCCCAGGGCCAGACCCAGACCATCAGCAACATGGTGGACTTCGGCCTGGGCGTGCAGGAAGCCGGCGACGCGCCGCGCTGGCACCACGGCGGCTCGCCCGAGCCGACCGGGATCGCCGCCGAGGACATCGCCGCGCTCGACCTTGAAAGCGGCGTGCCGGCCGCGACCCGCAAGGCGCTGGAAGCCATCGGCTGGACGCTCAAGACCGACGCCGGCGGCTACGGCGGCTACCAGGCCATCGAGCGCTGGCCGGGGCGCTATGCGGCCGCGACCGAGATGCGCAAGGACGGGGTGGCGCTGGGCTACTAGTCCCCTTCTCCCCTTGCGGGAGAAGGTGTCATCCGAGGATGACGGATGAGGGGTCGCGCGGACGGTTCTGAGAGTCCCCTCACCCGACCTCCCTTCAGGAGGCCACCCTCTCCCGCAAGGGGAGAGGGAAAATTAAGCGCCACAAGAATTGCGGCCCGAATCCGGCAGAAACGGCGCCATTCCGGGTCATGAGGAACCCCGTTCGAAACCTCCCGTTACTTATCTCGACAAGGATAAGCTGAGGAGGACCCAAATGCCTGCCTTGAACCTCGATGGTCCTGAACCCGCGATCGCCAATGCCGGCGATGGTTCGGCCCTGTTTCCGCAAGCTCCGGTCTATGCGCGTACCTCGACGCGGAAGAAGAAGTCTTCGAACAACCTGCCTCTGCTGATCGGCGCACCGGTCGCCGTGGTCGCCGTCGGCGCCCTGGCCTGGGGGATCATGAGCAATCAGGCCCAGACCCCGGCCTCGTCGAGCGAGAGCCTGCAGGTGGCGCAGGCCGAACCGGTGGCCACGCCGGCGCCCGCGCCGACCCCGGCCCCGATGCCCGAACCGGCGGCCGTGACGCCCGCCGCGACGCCGGCCCCCGCCCCGGCGGCCCGCACCGAGGTGGCCCGCGCCGAAC
>NZ_JBMDIW010000028.1:0-64882 GCF_057808875.1 Caulobacter sp. FG7 | reverse complement strand
AGAGTGTACGGCGGGTTTGAGCGCGTCTGATCGACGGGCGTGAGAAAGTTGGAAGCGGTTGGATTTGTTCAGGAGTTTTCGGGATGCGCCGGGGATCTACGCTGCTCTATCCCCGTCCGCGCGTCTTCTCCCTTCCCGTTGGCGGATGGGGGAAGGGCCGGGGTTGGTGGGTGCGGCGGTCAGGCTTGAAACGGCGGTGCGGGTTGAACGCGCGGAGTCACCCCCATCCCAACCCTTCCCCCATCCAAGGGGGAAGGGCTTTAGCTGCGCCTTCCGCGCCTCTACGGATTTGAAACCCAGGCTGCCCAGGCGTAAACCGACCGCATGAACGCGCACGTCTCCCCCGAATCCGCCGCGCCGGCCGCCTCCGCCGACGAAACCTGGACCGTCGCCGGTCGCACCTTCCGCTCGCGCCTGATCGTGGGCACGGGCAAATACAAGGACTATGCGACCAACGCCGCCGCCGCCCGCGCGGCCGGGGCCGAGATCGTCACCGTGGCCGTGCGCCGGGTGAACCTGACCGATCCGAGCCAGCCGCTGCTGGTCGACTACATCAAGCCGACCGAGTTCACCTATCTCCCCAACACGGCGGGCTGCTTTACGGGGGAGGACGCCGTGCGCACCCTGCGCCTGGCGCGCGAGGCCGGCGGCTGGGACTTGGTCAAGCTGGAGGTCCTGTCGGACCCCAAGACCCTGTTCCCGGACATGGAAGAGACCCTGCGCTCGCTGAAGCTGCTGGTCGCCGACGGCTTCCAGGTGATGGTCTACTGCTCGGACGACCCCGTCTACGCCAAGAAGCTGGAAGAAGCCGGCGCGGTGGCGATCATGCCGCTGGGCGCGCCGATCGGCTCGGGCCTGGGCATCCAGAACCGCGTCAACCTGAGGATCATCGTCGAGAACGCAGGCGTGCCCGTCCTGGTCGACGCCGGCGTCGGCACGGCCTCGGATGCGGCCATCGGCATGGAACTGGGCTGCGACGCCATCCTGATGAACACCGCCATCGCCGAGGCCAAGGACCCGATCCGCATGGCCAAGGCCATGAAGCACGCGGTCATCGCCGGTCGCGAGGCCTATCTGGCCGGCCGGATGCAGAAGCGTCTGTACGCGGATCCCAGCTCGCCGCTGGCGGGGCTGATCTAGGAATCCACGTAGGGTCGTCATCCCGGAAAGCGCGCAGCGCTTATCCGGGACCCAGGAGACTGGGCGAGGCGACGAGGTTCCCTTCCGGGCGGCGGCCAGCGCGTTGCGGTCGCCCCTGGGTCCCGGCTCTGCGCTGCGCTTCGGCCGGGATGACGAGTGAGTGGCTGGGGGAGCCTGCCGGTTCAGCACTAGCTGAAAACGGCCCCCCTCCGGCGCTTCGCGCCACCTCCCCCAGAGGGGGAGGATTTTGGGCGTCAGGCCTTGAAGTCGACCAGCACGCCCTTCTTTTCCTCGGCCTGCTGGGTGACCTCGTCCTTGATCATCTGCATGATCTTGTCTTCCAGCTTTTCGCGTTCCTTGGGGTCCATCGCCGCGACCTCCTCCTCGGTGACGCCGAGCTTGCCGAGGATGGCCGCGCGCATCTTCTCGGCCGGCGACTTGGCGGCGTAGTCGTACAGTTCCTGGCGGGCCGAGCCGTCGCTGACGCCCGAGAAGGCGGGGGCGAAGGTCGAGGTGGCGCTGTCGACGCGGCTGGCCGCGTTCGCCGACATCGTCGCCCAGGGATTGGAACCGGAGATAAGCATGTGAACTCCCGCCGCTGATCTGGCGGGAGGTGCAAAGCAAACGCCGTGCAAGCAGGGCTGGCACGGCGGTTTCCAAAGATATCAACATGTTGCGGCGACGTGTCGCGGGGGCGGCGAGCCGGGGCGCGGCAAAGCTTGCCGCGCCGTTTCAACCGCCGGGCGATCCTTGCCGCCCGATCGGCCGGAGCGTCAGCCCTTCTTCTTGGCCGCGATGCGGGCTTCCTCGATGGCCAGCTTCAAGGCCTGCATGTCGGCGCCGGGGATCATCTTGTCGCCGACGATGAAGGCCGGGGTGCCTTCGATGTGCAGCGCCTGGGCCAGGCCCTGGACGTCCTGCAACTGCTGGGTGACGGCGGCGCTGGCGCCGTCGGCGCGGGCCTTCTCGACGTCGACGCCGGCGGCCTTGGCGATGCGGGCGATGGCGGCTTCGTCGAGGCTCTTCTCGGTCATCATGCCCTTGTAGACGGGCAGGGTCTTGCCCTGGGCCTGGGCGCCGATGGCCATGCGGGCGGCCAGTTCGGAATCGCGTCCGAAGATCACGAACTCCTTGAAGACGAAGCGGATGTCGGGGTTCTTCTCGATGATCTCGAGCACCTGCGGCGCGGCGATCTTGCAGTAGCCGCACTTGTAGTCGAAGAACTCGGTGACCGTGATCGTCCCGTTGGGATTGGCCACGAAGTCACGCGGATCGCGCTCGATGGCCTGGCGATGCTTGGCGATCGCGCCCTGCGACTTGGAGGCGGCCTGGGCCAGCTGCTTCTCCTGCAGCTTGGCGCTGACCTCGAGCAGGACCTCGGGGTTTTCCAGCAGATAGGCGCGGACCTTCTTTCCGAATTCCTCGTCGCTTTTGGGCTGGCTGCAGGCGGCCATGCCGGTCGTCAGGACGAGGGCGGCGGCGGCCAGGGCGAGGGGACGGCGAAAGGGCATTCGGATCTCGGTCTCAGCTCGGTCTCAGGGGGAATCGGCGATCAGGGATTGGACGCCGTCAGGCCTTCCTTGGCCAGGGCCTTGAGGTCCTGGTCGCTGGGGCGGGAGGCCAGCACGATGTCGGTGGCGCGCCGCCAGTCGGGCGTGTCCTTCTTCAGGAGCTCGCGGGCGCGCATGGCGAACACCCGGGCTTCCTGCACGGCGCCCAGGTTGAAATACTGCTCCGCGGTGGCCAGACGGGCCTCGCCGTCCTTGCCCTGCTTGTCGTAGGCCTGGGCCATCAGGCGCCAGGCGACGGCGTTGTCGCCCTCGTTGATGAGGGCGCGCTTCAGTTCGGCGATGCCTTCCTCGATCTTCTTGGGATCGTCGAGGCCGATCAGGGTCTGGCCCAGATTGATGCGCAGCAGGGCCGCGTCGGGCTTCAGCGCCACCGAGCGGCGCTGGGGCTCCTCGGCCTGGGCCACGCGGTTGAACTCGAACAGGATCTGGCCCTTGAGCTCCCAGAGGTAGGGGTTCCTGTCGTTCTCGGCGATCAGGTCGTCGAGGATCTTCAGGGCCCGGTCGGGCTCCTTCATCTGGTAGTAGGCGATCGAGCGGGCGTAGCGGGCCGGGAAGCTGCGGTCGGTCTCGCGGTACTTGATCAGGGCCGTCTGGGGATTGATGAACCCCTCCAGCTTGGCCTTCATGATCTCGTGTTCGGCCAGATCGTCGGGGCTGTCGACGGCGTCGTAGTGCGGCAGGCGCTCGACCTTGGCCCGCAGGGCCTCGATGCGGTCGGACGACAGCGGGTGGCTGCGGAAGTACGCAAAGCGCCGCGACTGGTCGAAGACCTCCTGGTAGCGGAAGTTGTCGAAGAACTCGACGAGGCCGCGGCCCGACTGACCGGTGGCCTCAAGGAAGTTGGCGCCGGCCTGGTCGGCGCGCGATTCCTGCTCGCGGCTGTAGCCGAGGGCCCCCAGGGTGCCGAAATAGCTGGCGTTGCCCATCAGCACCGCGCCGGCGTCTGGCGCGCCGGCCAGGGCCGCCAGGACGCCCAGGCCCATGGTCAGGATCATCGGCTTGAGCCCGGCCTTCATCATCTCGTCTGAGCGAAGCGGGTGGGCGCCGGCCAGGTGGCCGGTTTCGTGGGCGATGACGCCCTTGAGCTGGTTGGGGGTCTCGGTCTGCAGGATCAGGCCGGTGTTGAGGCCCATCATCAGGCCCTGGGTGGCGAAGGCGTTCAGTTCCTTGTCGCCGACCAGCAGGATGCGGACCGTCTTGGGATCCAGGCCGGCCGCCGCGTAGATCGGGTCGGAATCGCGGTGCAGGATCTCTTCGATCTCGGTGTCGCGGATCAGCGACAGGCCCTGGGCGTTGGCCGCGATCGGGGCGGCTGCGGAGGCCAGCAGGGCGAGGGCGGAAAGGCCGGCGCCGAACGTCTTGCCGACGGTCCTCTTGCGGGACGTCATCGATGGTCTCCTGGTCGCGCCCCCGCGCCGTCCGGCAGTCTAGCGCGCAGGAAGCGCGGCTGGAAATCGCAAGGGCGTGGCTTGTCTAGGAGGGGATATAGGCGCGAACCGCGGCGACGCCATGGCGCCGCCGCGGTCCTTTGCTGTCTGATCAGCCGCGACGCCACCAGCCGCGCTTGGGCTGGGCCGGCGGGGCGCCGATCTCGTTCGGATCGGGCTCGGCGGCCACGGGGGCGGGCTCGGGCTCGACCGGCGCCGGGGCGGCTTCGACGACCTCGGCGACCGGCTCGGGGGCCGGTTCCGGAACGATCTCGACGTCGGCGGCGACGATCGGGGTGTCTTCGACGACGGCCTCGACGACAGGCTGGGCGGCCGGTTCAACGACCGCTTCGACGGTTTCGGCGGCTTCGACCTCGGCCTTGCGGCCACGGCTGCGCGAGCGGCGCGGCTTCTTGGTCGGGGCGGCTTCTTCCGGCGTCGGCAGCTCGACCCAGACGTCGGCGGGCGGGCCTTCGATCACCGGCGGCTCGAGCACCAGCGGAGCGACGTCCTCGACCTCGACCGGAGCGATCGGGGTCTCGGCGGCCGGCTGGCGATCGCGACCGCCGCGACGACGCTCGCGACGCTCAGAGCGCTCGGGACGCTCGCTGCGTTCCGGACGCTCGGCGGCCTCGGGGCGTTCCTGGCGCTCGCCGCGGTCGCGACGGCCTTCGCCGCCACGGGCTTCGAGGGCTTCCGGATCGTGCCAGACATAGGGGTTGTCGCCGAACGGAACGCGCGGACGGTTCCAGACATAGACGTCGGCGGCGCGATCGCCGTCCTCGCGACCCCCGCGGCGACCGCCGCGACGGCCACGGCGGCGGCGGCGGCGGCGCGAATCCTCGTCGTCGCCGTCGGCGTCGGCGTCCGCCTCGGCGTCGAACTCGGCGCCTTCGGCTTCGTCGGCAGGCTCGTCCGAGGTCTCTTCGTCACGACGGCCGCGACGGCGGCGCTTGTTGTTGCGGCGACCGCCGCGATCGTCGTCCGAGCGGGCCTTGCGGGGCGCCTCGTCCTCGTCTTCGTCCTCGTCGCCTTCGTCGGAGACGATTTCTTCTTCCTCGTCTTCGTCCTCGTCGTCGAAGACTTCGTCGAACACGGGATCGGGCTCGTAGGCGATGGCCGGCGGCGCGATGCGGTCGCCCAGCTCGGTGCGCTCGATCTCGTGCTCGGCCTGGCGCAGGCCGTCGTCGACCAGCACGGTGACGAACACGCCGTGGTTCAGCTGCAGGCGCTGCAGGTAGCCGCGCTTTTCGTTGAGGATGTAGATGCCGACGGCGCGGCTGACCTTCAGGGTCACGGCGCCGCTGCCCTTGAGGGCCTCGACCTCGACGCCGCGCAGGGCGGCCAGGGCGCTGGATTCGACCGAGCGGACGCGGCCGGTGCCTTCGCAGTGCTCGCAGACGTGGGTGGTGCCTTCCAGGACGCCGGTGCGGCGACGCTGGCGGCTGATCTCCATCAGGCCAAAGCCCGAGATCTTGCCCATCTGGATGCGGGCGCGGTCGTCCTTGAGGGCGTCCTTGAGGACCTTCTCGACCGTGCGGTTGTTCTTGGCTTCATCCATGTCGATGAAGTCGATGACGATCAGGCCGGCCAGGTCGCGCAGGCGCAGCTGGCGGGCGGCTTCCTCAGCCGCCTCGATGTTGGTCTTGAGGGCCGTGGCCTCGATGTTGCGCTCGCGCGTGGCCTTGCCCGAGTTGACGTCGATGGCGACGAGGGCCTCGGTCTGGTTGATCACCAGGTAGCCGCCCGAACGCAGCGGGACGACCGGCGAGTAGATCTGCGCCAGGTGGTCCTCGATGCGGTTCTTGACGAACAGCGGCGTGGCTTCGCGATACGGGAAGACCTTCTTGGCCTGGCTGGGCATCAGCATGCGCATGAAGTCGCGCGCTTCGCGGTAGCCGGCCTCGCCCTCGACCCAGATGCCGTCGAGGTCCTTGTCGTACATGTCGCGGATGGCGCGTTTGACGAGGTCTTCTTCCTCGTAGATCAGCGCCGGCGCCACCGAGTGCAGCGTGTTGTCGCGGATGTTCTCCCACAGACGCAGCAGGTACTCGTAGTCGCGCTTGACCTCGGCCTTGGTGCGCTTGGCGCCGGCCGTGCGGACGATCAGGCCCATGCCCTGCGGCACGTCCAGGCTCTGCACCACGCTCTTGAGGCGCTTGCGGTCGGTCACGGCCGTGATCTTGCGGCTGATGCCGCCGCCGCGGGCGGTGTTGGGCATCAGGACGCCGTAGCGGCCGGCCAGCGACAGGTAGGTGGTGAGAGCCGCGCCCTTGTTGCCGCGCTCTTCCTTGACGACCTGAACCAGCATGATCTGCCGGCGGCGGATCACTTCCTGGATCTTATACTTGCGCATCAGGCGGCGCTTGCGGCGCGCCAGTTCCTCTTCGACGTCGTCTTCGTCGTCGTCGACGGCGTGATCGTTGGCGTCGTCCTCGTCCTCGCCGCCGGTGGCGCGGCGCGAAACGGGGGTGTCGTCCTCGTCGTCGTGCGAATCATCGCGCATCAGCGCTTCGCGGTCGGCGACCGGGATCTGGTAGTAGTCCGGGTGGATCTCGTTGAAGGCGAGGAAACCGTGGCGGTTGCCGCCGTACTCGATGAACGCAGCCTGGAGGCTGGGTTCAACGCGGGTCACCTTGGCGAGATAGATATTTCCACGAAGTTGTTTGCGGGTCTGGCTCTCGAAATCGAATTCTTCAACCCGCGAACCGTCCACGACCACCACACGCGTCTCTTCGGCGTGGGCGGCGTCGATCAACATCTTCTTCGACATACAGGGAATCTCCACGGCGCGCGGCGGGCGCGAGGCCCGGGCGCCGATATGAAAGGAGGGCGCGCGCATCGCAGACCGCGACTTCGCCGGAGCGAAGTTCGAAGGGCGGTTGCCAGAGGCGATCGGGTGCGGCGCAGCCCATGGGGTTTCGTTTGTTTCCTTTGACGCGCCGGGTGGCGCGGATCGGATGACGCGTCGTCGCCGGGAACGGCCAGGGCCCGACGCGGGCCCTTTTGGGCTTTGGCCGTCGAGACATCCGCCCCGCGCCGACCATCGCCCGCAAACTCCAAAGTCCGGCGGTCCGGCATGAGGGGCGCTATGGACGCGTCCGACATTTGGGAACCGCTCACGCAAAGCGCCATGTCTGACGACGTCGCTCCGCGCACGGCGCCACTTTAGCAACATCGGAAGACAAATGAAAAGCGCCGTGGAGCAACCGATGAAATTGATGAAGTCGACGGTTTCCTTAACGGTTTCTCTACCCGCCCCAGGCGATATCCGTCATTGGTTTTTCAGGTAACGCCATTGGCTGGGCGGTAATGCGTAAGGTCGTCATCGGAGCAGCGAGAACGGGTTGGGCGAAGGCGGCTTTGATCGTCGGCGCCCTGGCGCTCGCCGGTGTGGCCGTCGCGACCGTCCAAGGCCCCGCGCCGGCCGCCGGCGTCCAGAAGGTCCGCTTCGGCGGCGACCGCGCCGAGACCCGAGTCGTCATCGACCTGGATCGCGCGGCCGTGGGCAAGCTGATCGGCGACGGCGCCGCGGCCAGCCGGGTCGTGGTGGGCCTGCCCAACGTCACGGTTTCCGGCGACCTGCAGGGCGCGGGCCATGGCCTGGTCGACCGTTGGGTGATCGACGAGGCCGCCGGCGGCGCGCGCCTGTCGCTGGATCTTTCCTCCAAGGCCGTGGTCAAGCGTCGCTTCCTGCTGCCGCCCGCCGACGGCGCGACCGCCTTCCGCTATGTGATCGACCTGGCCGCCGCCGATCCGGCCTCGGCCGGCGCGTCGGTGATGCGCCCGACCACCGTCTCGACCCCGGCCAAGCCCGCGACGCTGAAGCTGAAGAAGACGATCGTCATCGACGCCGGCCACGGCGGCAAGGATCCCGGCTCGGCCGGCGCCAACACCAACGAGAAGGACGTCACCCTGGCCGCGGCCAAGGCGCTGAAGACCAAGCTGGAGAAGTCCGGCCGCTTCATCGTCGTGCTGACCCGCGACACCGACACCTTCATCCCGCTGGAATCGCGCGTGCAGATCGCCCGCCGTTCGGACGCGGACCTGTTCATCTCGCTGCACGCCGACTCGGGCCCCGACGTCGGCACCCGCGGCGCCAGCGTCTATACCCTGTCGGAGAAGGGCGCCGAGCGCGCCGCCCGGGTGCTGGAAAAGGACGACTGGCTGATGAAGGCCAGCCTGCCGGGCCGCGACCGCGCCGTCGGCCAGATCCTGCTGGACCTGTCGCAGCGCGCCACCAAGAACCGGTCGGCCGCCTTCGCCGAGACCCTGCTGGAGAAGGTCGGCGACGAGACCGTGCTGCTGCGCCGCAGCCACCGCGACGCCGGCTTCATCGTGCTTCTGGCCCCGGACGTGCCGGCCGTGCTGCTCGAGATGGGCTTCATGACCAATCTCGAGGACGAGAAGCTGCTGAAGAGCTCGCAAGGTCGCGAGCGGCTGATGAACGCCGTGGCCAGCTCGATCGAAACCTACTTCGCCGCCCAGACCCGGATCAGCGCTCGCTAAGGTCGGGACTCTTGAGTTTCCAGGGCGGAAACCCCGCCCTTCGACAAGCTCAGGGTGAGGTTTCTCACCTGCCTGCGCGTGTATCTGGTCCTCGTCCTGAGCCTGTCGAGGGACGAGGACCACGCAGGGCGTCGGCAGAAACTCCAACCGCACGAAGTTGGCGCCTCGCCCGATGCGGGTTACAGCCATCCTCTGGATGATTTGAGCGTGCGCGCGTTGCGCCGCTCGACGGAGGCCGTGTGGACTTGAAGCCCGCCGAAAGATGGATCGCCATAGCCGGCGTCGCGGTGCTGTCGACGATCGCGGTGGCGGGGTTCGCCATCGCCATCTACGCCGCGTGGCTGTTCCACGACATGCCCGACGCCGGCGAACTGCAGGACTATCGCCCGCCGACGGCGACGCGCGTCTATGCCTGGGACGGCACCCTGATCGGCGAATACTCGAAAGAGCGCCGGATCTTCGTGCCCTACGACCAGATCCCGCCGCAACTGGCCCAGGCCTTCATGGCCGCCGAGGACCGCAACTTCTTCAAGCACGGCGGCGTCGACGTGGGCGGCTTTTCGCGCGCCATGCTCAAGAACGTCGGCAACGCCATGCGCGGCCGTCGCCTGGAAGGCGGCTCGACCATCACCCAGCAGGTGGCCAAGAACGTCCTGTTGACCAGCGACGCCACGGTCGGCCGCAAGTTCAAGGAAGCGATCCTGGCGCGGCGCCTGGAGCAGTCGCTCGACAAGCAGCAGATCCTGGAGCTGTACCTCAACGAAATCTGGCTGGGTTACCGCTCGTTCGGCGTCGGCGCGGCCGCCTACAACTATTTCGGCAAGTCGCTGCCTGAGCTTTCGCTGTCGGAAGCCGCCTATCTGGCGGCCCTGCCCAAGGGGCCCGACAACTACCACCCGATCCGCAACAAGGGCAAAGCCATCGCCCGCCGCAACTGGATCCTCGACCAGATGGCGGACCTGGGCTGGGTCAGCCGCGCCGAGGCCGAGAAGGCCAAGGCCGAGGACCTGGTGGTGCAGCCGGCGCCCAAGCGCGCGGCCTATGCCGACGCCGACTACTTCGTCGAGGAGGTGCGCCAGCGCGGCATGGCCACGCTGGGCGACCGGATCAGCGAGGGCGGCTACTACATGCGCACCACGCTGGACCCGACGCTGCAGACGGCGGCGCGGGCCTCGCTGATGGACGGCCTGGAGAAGTACGACCGTCGCCACGGCTGGCGCGGGGCCTGGGGCCATGTCGAGAGCCTGGACGATGGCTGGGAGAAGGCCGCCCAGGCCAAGCGTCCGCCCTCGGAGCGTCGCGGCTGGCGCGCGGCCGTGATCACCTCGGCCGGCGGCGGCGTGCGGCTGGTCAAGGACGAAGGGGAGGGCAGCCTCACTGGTGAAGACATCGCCTGGGCCAAGGCCGGCAAGGGCCTGAAGGTCGGCGACCTGGTGTTCGTCGAGCAGGTGGCCGGGACCTCGTCCTATCGCCTCAAGCAGGTGCCCGCCGTCAACGGCGCCCTGGTGGCGATCGAACCCTATACCGGCCGCGTGGTGGCCCTGGTGGGCGGCTATTCGTTCTCGCTGTCGAACTTCAACCGGGCGACCCAGGCGATGCGCCAGCCCGGCTCGTCGTTCAAGCCGTTCGTCTACGCCACGGCGCTGGAGAACGGCTACACGCCGGCCAGCGTGATCCTGGACAGCGCCATCACCTTCAAGGGCGCCAACGGCCAGGACTGGAGCCCGGAGAACTACGAGAAGAAGTTCTACGGCGCCCTGCCGCTGCGCAAGGGCCTGGAGCGGTCGGTCAACGCCATGACCGTGCGCCTGGCCCAGGGCGTGGGCATGAAGAAGATCATCGAGATGTCCAAGAAGACCGGCGTGACGCGCGACATGGCACCCGTGCTGGCCATGGCGCTCGGGGCCGGCGAGACGACGCCGTTCAAGATCACGGCCGCCTATGCGCCGTTCGCCAACGGCGGCCGCCGCATCGAGCCGCACCTGATCGAGCTGGTTCAGGACCGCGAGGGCAAGGTGATCTTCCGCGCCGACAAGCGCGACTGCCCGCGCTGCACCGCCGGCTTCAACGGCGACGAGAGCCCGCGCGTCACCGCGCCGGGCGAGCAGGTGATGGACCCGGTCACCGCCTACCAGATCACCTCGATGCTGCAGGGCGTGGTCCAGCGCGGCACGGCCGCCTCGGTCAGCCAGCTGGGCTATCCGCTGGCCGGCAAGACCGGCACCACCAACGAGTACCGCAGCGCCTGGTTCATCGGCTATTCGCCCGACCTGATCGTCGGCGTGTTCGTCGGCTTCGACGACAACCGCTCGCTGGGCGCCGGCGAAACCGGCTCGCAGGACGCCGTGCCGGTGTTCATCGACTTCATGAAGGTGGCGCTGAAGGACAAGCCCAAGACCGACTTCAAGCCGCCGAAGACGGCCAAGTTCGCCATGGTGCGCGGCATCCGCGAGGCCTTCCGCCCGGGCACCGAGCCCAAGGTCGCCGCGCCGACGCCGACCGGCGGGCCGATCTCCTACGGCGACGCCTGGCCCAACGGCCAGCCGACGGGCCAGCCTTCGCCGTCCGACCCGCAGCCCAAGCAACAGCCCAAGACGCCGGACATCAGCGGGCTTTACTAGAACTGTGCGGGGTCCTCGTCCTTCGACAAGCTCAGGATGAGGACCCTGTTTCGGGCCTTGGAAAACCTCATCCTGAGCCTGTCGAAGGACGAGGTTTTCGGCTGAAGAGCAGCCGTTTCCACTTTCGAGCAGCCGGCGCGGTTGCGCTGAATCTGGTGGCGGGCTATCTCCCGCGCCCTTACTTTGTGTCACGGAGCTACGTGATGAGACCGGATGTCGAGGCCGCCGCGGCCGACATCGAGCAGTCCGTTGGACTGCTCAGGAGGCGTCTTTGACTGGGATGTCGCCCTTAGAAAACTCGATGAACTGAACGCGCGGGTCGAAGACCCGACGCTGTGGGATCGTCCGACCGAAGCCCAGGCCGTGTCGCGCGAGCGCGCCAACCTGGCCGCCAAGGTCGAGGCCGTGCAAAGCATCGAGCGCGACGTCAAGGACGCGCTCGAATACGCCGAGCTGGCCGACATGGAGTCCGACGAGGACTCGCTGAACGACGCCCGCGCCCAGCTCAAGGCCATCAAGGAACGCGCCGCCCGCGCCGAACTGGAGGCCCTGCTGTCGGGCGAGGCCGACGGCAACGACGCCTATGTCGAAATCAACTCCGGCGCCGGCGGCACCGAGTCGTGCGACTGGGCGGGGATCCTGCTGCGGATGTATACCCGCTGGGCCAACGCCCACGGCATGACCACCGAGCTGGTCGAAGAGACCGACGGCGACCAGGCCGGCATCAAGTCGGCCACGCTGCTGGTCAAGGGCCCCAACGCCTATGGCTGGCTGAAGACCGAGGCCGGCGTGCACCGGCTGGTGCGCATCAGCCCGTATGACAGCAGCGCCCGTCGCCACACCTCGTTCGCCTCGGCCTGGGTCTATCCCGTGATCGACGACACGATCGAGATCGAGATCAACCCGGCCGACGTGCGCACCGACACCTATCGCGCCTCGGGCGCCGGCGGTCAGCACATCAACAAGACCGACTCGGCCGTGCGCCTGACGCACGCCCCGACCGGGATCGTGGTGGCCTGCCAGTCGGGCCGTTCGCAGCACCAGAACCGCGACGAGGCCTGGAAGATGCTGCGCGCGCGCCTCTACGAGGCCGAACTGCAGAAGCGCGAAGCCGCCCAGCAGGCGCTGCACGACCAGAAGACCGACATCGGCTGGGGTCACCAGATCCGGTCGTACGTCCTGCAGCCGTACCAGATGGTCAAGGACCTGCGGACCAACGTCGAGACCTCCGACACCGCCGGCGTGCTGGACGGCGACCTGGACGCCTTCATGGGCGCCTCGCTGGCCCAGCGGGTCGGCGCGACCCGGGACAGCGCCGAGGCTTGAGGCTTGAGGCTTCGGCGGATGCTGGAAAGACGAACGCCCCGGAGTGATCCGGGGCGTTTTTCGTTTTGGCGGGCCTGGGAGCAGAACCTCGTCCTTCGACAAGCTCAGGATGAGGTTCTGAATGCCGCTTTGGTAACTCGTCCTCACCCTGAGCTTGTCGAAGGGCGAGGACGGCCGGGCCTCAGCCGACCGGCTTGGCCGTAAGCGTCAGGTCAGCGACCGGAGCCGGCGCGACCGCCACCGGCGCGGCCTGCGGAGGCGCCTGGCGCTGGAACTTCAGGCTGCGGCCCTGGAAGAAGGCGCCGGTTTCCATGGCCAGCTGTTCGTGGGTGATGTCGCCGTCGACATAGGCGGTGCCGTAGAGGCGCACCTGCTTGGCGGTGATCGCGCCGACGACGCGGCCGCGGATCTCGACGGCCTCGGCGTAGACGCCGCCCTCGACATGGCCGGTCTCGCCGACGGTGAGGCGGCCGACGCGGACGTCGCCGCGCACCACGCCGTCGATCTGCAGTTCGCCGTCGCCGCTGACGCCGCCCTCGATGGTGATGTCGGCCGAGATCAGCGAGGCCACGCGCGGCGGGGCCTTGCGGACCTGATCGGCGGGGGCCGCGGCCGGAAGGGGCAGGGGCTCGATCTGGACGGGGGTCTTGGACCCCTTAGCCGGCTTGCTGAACATACTCGCCTGCCTTGAGGAAGCGGTTGGGGTTCTGGGCGCGACCATTGACCCAGACCTCGTAGTGGAGGTGCGGGCCGGTGGAGCGGCCGGTGGAGCCCATGGCGCCGACGCGCTGGCCGATGACCACGCGCTGGCCGACGCGCACGGCGATGCCCTGCAGGTGGGCGTAGCGGGTCTTGAAGCCGCCGCCGTGGTCGATCTCGACGGTGTTGCCGTAGCCCGAGCGGACGCCGGTGAACGAGATGACGCCCGGGGCGGTGGCCATGATCGGCGTGTAGAAGGCGCCGGGGAAGTCCAGGCCCGAATGGAAGGCCGGGCGGTGCGTGAACGGGTCGAAGCGGACGCCGTAGCTGCTCGACAGGGCCGGGTTGGCGGTCGGGCGGTTGAACGGCAGGCGCTGGGCCGCGGCGCCGAGGCTGCGCATGTCCGACATGTCGCTGGCGGCGCGGTGGATGCGGGCGGCGAATTCCTCGTCGACGTCCAGCACGGCGGCCAGGGCGCGCGGGTCCTTGGCTTCGATCAGCGGACCGCCCAGCGAGGCGCCGCGGCCGGTGAAGCTGCCGGCGTCGAGGCCGGCCATGCGCATGGCCAGGCGCAGGCGCTCGGCCCGGCTCTTGGCGAAGCCCTCGGCGGCGTCGATCAGGCGCTCCTGGTCCATGCGGGTGGCCTGGATGCGCTCGACGGGCGAGGCGTCGCCGATGGCGGGCTTGCTGACGGCCAGGGCCTGGGCGGCGCCGGGCGCGCCCTTGAAGTCGCTGACCAGCAGGGCCAGGGCCGCGTGGCGCTTCTCGACCGACATGGCCAGGTCGTCGAGCGAGCCGCTGGTGGCCGACAGCTGGGCCACGGCGCTGTTCAGGCGCGCCTGGCGGTCGGCGTTGAGGCGCTCGTAATAGGCCTTCTGCTTGAGGACGACCTGGTCGGTGTTGCTGACGGCCACGGTGTTGACCAGCATGGCCGCGGTGCAGACGCCCATCCACAGCGCCGCGGCGCCGACACCGGCGGCGCAGGCCATCTGCTTGCCCGTGGAAAGCACGTAGCCGCGCATCTCGCCGCCCGAGCGGACATACAGATGGCGTTCCGGAAACAGACCTTCGAGGGTCTTACGTAGGCGGTGAAAATGCGCGATCGCCATACCCAGGAAACCCCCCAGTTTTCAAGGTCTGGGGGATATGCAACGAGAAAGCGGAAATGCGCAAGACTCTTCGCACCTGCGAAGGCGCGGATGGCCAAGTTTCGACCATGAACCTTCGTCGATTAACCCGACATGAACGGGCTGGCTACACGCGACACGGGAGAAGTGGCCGAAAAGCGCGGCTTTGCGGCGCCGGCGCCACAGTGAGGCTCGGCTTCAGCCCTTCAGGCCCTGGGCGGCTTTCAGCACCGCCTTGACGTGGTTGGGCACCTTTACCTTGCGCCAGATTTCGCGGACGACGCCTTCGCCATCGATCAGAAAGGTCGAGCGGTCGATGCCCATATACTTGCGGCCGTACATGCTCTTCTCGACCCACGAGCCGTAGGCCTCGACGGTTTCGCCCAGGGTGTCGGAGCCCAGTTCGACGGTCAGGTCGTGCTTCTTGCGGAACTTGCCGTGGCTGGCGGCGCTGTCCTTGGAGACGCCGATGACCACCGCGCCGGCCTTGGCGAACTCCTCGACCTCGGCCGAGAACTGCAGGGCCTGCGACGTGCAGCCGGTCGTGTCGTCCTTCGGATAGAAGTAGAGCACGACGTTCTTGCCCTTCAGGCCGGCCAGGCTGACGCGGCCGGTGTCGGTGGGCAGGTCGAAGTCGGGTGCCTTGTCGCCGGGGTTCAGCATCGAACTTTCTCCAACATCACGGGCCCAGCGTCAGGGCGTAGAACGCGTCCTCCCGAAGCGACCGAGGCCGCTTCGGGAGGACGATACTTAATAGCTTCGCCGTCCGGTTAAACCGGTTTGACGAGCACGATCTTCTTCTTGCCTTGGCTGAGCTTGACCACGCCGTCGATCAGGTCGGCGTTGGTCACCAGGCGGTCGCCGTCCTTTTCCTGGGCGTCGTTGAGGCGCAGGCCGCCGCCCTGGGCCAGGCGTCGGGCCTCGCCGCGCGAGGCGGTCAGGCCGATGTCGGTGGCCAGCACGGCCAGGGCGACGCCTTCGGCCAGGACCGAAGCGGCGACCTCGACCGTCGGCAGGTCGGCCGACAGCGCGCCCTGTTCGAAGGCCTTCTCGGCGGCGTCGCGGGCGGCCTTGGCGGCCTCCTCGCCGTGGGCCATGCGGGTGGCTTCGTCGGCCAGCACCTTCTTGGCGTCGTTGATCTGGGCGCCCGGCAGGGCTTCCAGCTCGGCGATCTTGTCCAGCGGCAGGTCGGTGAACAGCTTCAGGAAGCGGCCCACGTCGGCGTCCTCGGTGTTGCGCCAGAACTGCCAGTAGTCGTACGGCGACAGCTGCTCGGCGTTCAGCCAGACGGCGCCCGACATGGTCTTGCCCATCTTGGCGCCCGAGGCCGTGGCCAGCAGCGGCGTCGTCAGGCCGAAGGCGGCCTTCTGGTCGACGCGGCGGGTCAGTTCGACGCCGTTGAGGATGTTGCCCCACTGGTCCGAGCCGCCCATCTGCAGCACGCAGCCGTACTTGCGGTTCAGCTCCAGGAAGTCGGTGGCCTGCATCAGCATGTAGTTGAATTCGAGGAAGGTCATCGGCTGCTCGCGCTCGAGCCGCAGCTTGACCGAGTCGAAGGCCAGCATCCGGTTGACCGTGAAGTGCACGCCGTAGTCGCGCAGGAACTGCACGTAGCCGAACTTCGACAGCCACTCGTCGTTGTCGACCATGATGGCGTCGGTGGGACCGTCGCCGAAGGTCAGGAACCTGGCGAACACCTGCTTGATGCCGGCGATGTTGGCCTGGATGTCGGCGTCGGAGAGCAGCTTGCGGCTTTCGTCCTTGCCGGTGGGGTCGCCGACCTTGGTCGTGCCGCCGCCCATCAGGACGATCGGCTTGTGGCCGGCCTGCTGCAGGCGGCGCAGCATCATGATCTGGATCAAGCTGCCGACGTGCAGGCTGGGCGCGGTGGCGTCGAAGCCGATGTAGGCGGTGACCACGCCGCCGGCGGCCGCCGCGTCCAGTTCGTCCGGGTGGGTGATCTGGTGGATGTAGCCGCGCGCCTGCAGGGTCTTGAGGAATTCGGACTTGAAGCTCTGCGGCGCGGACATGGCTCGACTCTCTGTATCGCTGGTCCGCGCGTCTAGCACGGGCGGGGCGGTCTGTGGCGAGGGTTTCATCGATAGTCTCCTTGAAGGCTGTGCGCCGGAGACGTCGTCTTGAAGGGAGAGGGACGCATCGCCGGCCAGGTGGCGGTGCGTCGACATGACCGGTCGTGCGCCCGCTAGATCAGCGGGCGGTAATAGGCTCGGGTTTGGAGGGCCTTGGCGGTCATGGGGCCTAGCTACCCGAGGCGGGCCGTGGCAGTCAACGTCGCCATGCGCATTCTCGGATTCATGACCGGCACCTCGCTCGACGCCGTCGACATGGCGGTGCTCGACACCGACGGCGAGGCGATCCAGGGCTTTGGCCCATCGGGCGAGCGCAAGCTGCGCGAGGAAACCCGCACGCTGCTGCTGGAAACCACGCGCCAGGCCCTGGCCTGGAAGCGCGGCGAGGCCGAGCCGGCCATCTTCGACGAAGCCCGCCGAGCGGTGGCGGAAGAGCATTTCCACGCCGCCGAGAGCTTCCTGGCCGAGCATGGCCTGGCCTGGGGCGAGTTCGACCTTTTGGGCGTGCATGGCCAGACCGTGCTGCACGAGCGCCCCACGGCTGAGCGTGTTGGCAGGACTGTGCAACTGCTCGACGCCGAGCGCCTGGCGGCCCTGAGCGGCCGGCCGGTGGCCTTCGACTTCCGCACCGCCGACGTGGCGGCCGGCGGGGAGGGGGCGCCGCTGGCGCCGATCTATCACGAGGCTCGGGCCCGCGCCTCGGGCCTGGCCGCGCCGGTGGCGGCGCTGAACATCGGCGGGGTGGCCAACATCACCCTGATCGGCGCGGACGGAACCCTGCTGGCCTTCGACACCGGCCCTGGCAACGGCATGATCGACCTGATGCTGCAGGAGCGCGGGCTTGGCCGTTTCGACGAGGGCGGCAGGCTGGCGGCGGCGGGGCGGGTGGACGAGGCGGCGCTGAGCGGCCTTCTGGCCAGCGCCTATTTCGCCGCCCCGGCGCCCAAGTCGCTGGACCGCTACGACTTCTCGCTGGAGGCCGTGGCCCACCTGTCGGCGCAGGACGCGGCCGCGACCCTGGTGGCCTTCACGGCGGCGGCCGTGCTCAAGGCCTTCGACAAGAACGACGCTCCGCCCAGCGCCCTGATCGTCTGCGGCGGCGGGCGGCACAATCCGCGGATCATGGCGGCGCTGGCGCAGCGGGTTCCCGTACCGGTGAAGGCGGCCGAGGACTACGGCTGGCGCGGCGACGCCATCGAGGCCGAGGCCTTCGCGTATCTCGCGGCCCGCACGGCGCGGGGGCTGCCGATCAGCTTTCCGGGGACGACGGGGGTGAAGGCGCCGATGACGGGCGGGAGGATCGTGGTTCCTTGATCCTACGGGAGGGGCGATCCCCATAACCGTAAAATCCCCGCGAAAGCGGGGACCCAGGCTTTTTCTGCAACCCGCCGCGCTCGACGATAAAACACCTGGGTCCCCGCTTTCGCGGGGATTTTACGGAAGGCAAAGAGCGGGCGCGAGCGCGAGCGCCAGCGCTAGTGCAGCTTCAGCCGCCCCGCCACGCGCTGCTGCAGCAGCCGCGCCAGGGCCAGGGTGATGGTCTTGCCGACGCCGAGGATGGCCTTGTGGTGGGCCAGGTGCAGCGAGACGTAAAACCACTTGGCCACCAGGCCCTCGATGAAGAAGTTGGGACCGCCCAGCCCGCCCATCAGGGCGCCGACGCCCTTGTTCTCGCCCAGCGACACCAGCGAGCCGAAGTCCTTGTAGACGTAGGGCTCCTCGACTCGCGCCTGGCGCAGGCGGGCCAGCAGCACCTTGGCCAGGTAGCTGGCCTGCTGGTGGGCGGCCTGGGCGCGGGCGGGCACCAGCTTGCCGTCCTTCCACGGGCAGGCGGCGCAGTCGCCCAGGGCCCAGATCCCCGGGGCGGACGTCTCCAGGTGGTCGTCGACCACGAACTGGTTGAGGCGATTGGTCTCCAGGCCGAGCTCGACATTGCTGTCGGCGGCCTTCACGCCGGCGGCCCAGACGATCAGGTCGGCGGGGACCTCGCCGACGCTGGTCTCCAGCCGGTCGGGATGGACGGCGATGACCTTGGCGCCGGTGCGCACGCGCACGCCCTTGCGCTCCAGGGCGACGGTCGCCTGGGCCGAGGTCTTTTCGGGCAAGCCGCCGAGGATGCGCGGGGCGGCCTCGACAATGGTGATGTCGAGGCGGAAGCGCTGCTCGACGCCCAGGCTTTCCAGCAGTTCGCGATGGGCCTCCAGCAGTTCGGCCGACAGCTCCACGCCCGTGGCCCCGCCGCCGACGATGGCCACGCCCATGGTGCGTTCGGGCGCGAACGAGGCCTTCATGAAGGCGGCCAGCAGTCGGGTGTGGAACGCTTCGGCGTCCTCGGTGCGCTCCAGCAGGTGGGCGGTCTCGGCGCCCGGCGTGCCGAACAGGTTGGAGCCGCTGCCGATGGCGATCACGCCCCAGGTGAAGGTGATCGAGCGCTCGGGCACCAGCACCGCGCCGTCCTTGGTGGTGATGGCCTTCAGCGTCAGGCGCTTGGCGACGGGGTCCAGGCCCGACAACTCGCCCAGGTGGAAGCTGAAATGATTGGCGCGGCCCAGGATCGGGTAGGAGAGCCCCTCCTGGTGAACGTCGAGCGTGCCGGCGGCCACTTCGTGCAGGCTGGGCTTCCAGATGTGGAAGCCGGAGCGGTCGATCAGCAGGATCCGCTCCTTGCCCGCGCGACGGCCGAGCTTGCGACCCAGCTGGGCGGCCAGCTCCAGTCCGCCCGCGCCGCCGCCGACGATCACGATGTCGTAGTGCATGGCCGGCGATCTCCGCTGATAGCGATACCTGCGGTCTTAGAACTTTGCGGCGGGGCTGTCTCGCAGTTGCGAAGGGGGAGGTGTCCCTGGGGGCGGATTTGTTGTCGGCCTCTCCTCAGTTGCTTCCCTAGGCCTTGTGCCTAGGGCCCATGTCGGCGGCGGCTCAGATCGTGGGTGTGCCTTCTGGGCCTGAGCGGCGGAACGATGGGTCCTCGGCACAAGGCCGAGGAAAGCAAAGTAGGGTGTCGGCTGGGAGTGGGGCGAAGTCCGGCGCCCCAAACAAAAAGCCCGCCCTCGTCGCCGAGAGCGGGCTCTTCGAAACCGATAGCCTCCAATCCCTACGGGATCGGGTTGGCTTCCAGGCGCTTGTCGATGTAGCCGCCGACCGTCTGCTCGACGAAGGGCAGGTGCTCAGCCCAGAAGTGGGTGGCCTTGTCGACGACTTCGTAGTCGATGACGATGCCCTTCTGGGTGCGCAGCTTGGAGACCACGCGCTCGACCTCGACGGGCGGCACGACGGTGTCGGCGCCGCCGGTCAGGATCAGGCCCGAGGCCGGGCAGGGGGCCAGGAAGCTGAAGTCGTACATGTTGGTCGGCGGCGACACCGAGATGAAGCCGTCGGTTTCGGGGCGACGCATCAGCAGCTGCATGCCGATATAGGCGCCGAAGCTGTAGCCGGCGACCCAGGTCTGGGCGGCGGCCGGGTTGTTGGCCTGCAGCCAGTCGAGCGCGGTGGCCGCGTCGGCCAGTTCGCCGATGCCGCTGTCGAATTCGCCCTGGCTGCGGCCGACGCCGCGGAAGTTGAAGCGCAGGGTCGCGAAACCACGCTTCATGAACAGGTGGTACAGCTGCACCGACACCGGGTGATTCATGTGGCCGCCGGCCTTGGGGTGCGGGTGCAGGATCAGCGCGATGGGCGCATTGTCGGTCTTGCCCGGCGAATAGCGGCCTTCGATACGGCCCGCGGCGCCAGTCAAAATAACGTCAGGCATTCAGATCCCCGTCACGAGTTGGGGCGTCGGGGGCCACGCCATTCGCCGCGAAGGGCGCATGGAATACTTGACCGCCGCGCTTGGTCTTCTTACATCCGCATCGCGCGCAGCGCCCTTGCCGGGCGCGGCGCGAAGTCGCGGCTTGTAGCATACGCAAATGCGGTTGCGCGGGGAATCTGCAAGGGAGAGCGCCGGATGCGCCTGAGCACGAAGGGACGTTACGCCGTGATGGCCATGACCGACCTCGCCCGTAAGCAGGACGAGGCGGAAGGTCGCGCGGTGGCTTTGGCCGAGATCGCCGCCCGCCAGCAGATCTCGCTCTCCTATCTCGAACAGCTTTTCGCCCGCCTGCGCCGCAAGGGCCTGGTGGTCAGCGCCCGCGGGCCCGGCGGCGGCTATCGCCTGGCGGCCGAGGCGCGCGCCACCCGCATCTCCGACATCGTCATGGCTGTGGACGAGCCGCTGCGCGCCACCCGCTGCGGCGTCGGCAAGAGCGGCCACAAGGGCTGCATGGCCGGCGGCGCCAAGTGCCTGACCCACGACCTCTGGGAGGAAATGGGCCGGCAGATCCATTCGTACCTGGCCTCGGTGACCATCGCCGACGTGCTGGAAGGGCGCCTGCGGCCGGAGGCGAAGGTCGCGGCGTGACCAGCAAGCCCGCCATCTATCTGGACTACAACGCCACCGCCCCGATCCGCCCCGAGGCGCGTGAGGCGGTGCTGCGCGCCTTCGAGCTGGCCGGCAATCCAAGTTCGGTGCACGCCTTCGGCCGCGCCGCCCGCGACGTGGTCGAGAGCGCCCGCAAGCAGGTGGGCGAGCTGGTCGGCGTGGTCGCCGGCTCGGTCACCTTCGTCAGCGGCGGCACGGAAGCCAATGCGCTCGCCATCGAAAGCGCCGTCGCCTCGGGCGTGAAGCGCCTCGTGGTCAGCGCCATCGAGCACGACGCCGTGGTCGAGACGGCCGCCGCCAGCGGTGTTTCCGTCGCGGTGCTGCCGGTCGACGCGCACGGCGTGGCCGACCTTTCCAAGCTTCCCGACCTGCTGGCGGGCGAAGGGCGGACGCTGGTCTGCCTGATGCTGGCCAACAACGAGACCGGCGTGATCCAGCCGATCGCCGAAGCCAGCGCGATCGTCCGCGCGGCCGACGGCCTGCTGCATGTCGACGCCGTGCAGGCGGCCGGCAAGATCGGTATCGATTTCTCCGCCCTGGGCGCCGACACCCTGGCGCTTTCGGCTCACAAGATCGGCGGGCCGCAGGGCGTGGGCGCCCTGGTCGCCGGCACGCGGGCCAATGTGGTGCGTCGCCAGCATGGCGGCGGCCAGGAGCGTGGCCGCCGTGCGGGCACCGAGAACGTCGCCGGGATTTCCGGGTTCGGCGCGGCCGCCTCGGCGGCTCTGCGGGACTTGCCCCTGGCGGCCGATCAGGGCATTTGGCGCGACGCCTTGGCCCAGCGGGTCAAGGACGCTGGCGGCGTGGTGCTCGGGGAGGGCGCTGATCGCCTGCCTCAAACTCTCTGTCTGGCCGCCGAAGGCTTCGCCTCGCAGGTCCAGGTCATGAACCTGGATCTCGCCGGGGTGATGGTCAGCGCCGGCAGCGCCTGCTCGTCGGGCAAGGTCAAGGCCAGTCGCGTGGCCCTGGCCATGGGCCGTACCGATCTCGCCCCCTTCGCGCTGCGTGTCAGCGGCGGCTGGGCGAGCACGGAAGCGGATTGGATTGTGTGCGGCGACGCCTGGCTCGCCGCCTGGAAGCGTATCGGCGCACGGCGCCGGGAGGTGGCTTGATGGCCGCGGTCAAGGAAACGATCGACACCGTCGCAGCGCTCGAGAAGTACGAGCACGGCTTTACGACCGATATCGACCAGGAGTTCGCCCCCAAGGGCCTCTCCGAGGACATCGTGCGCTTCATCTCGGCCAAGAAGGACGAGCCGGAGTGGATGCTGGAATGGCGTCTGGAGGCCTATCGCCGCTGGCTCGAGCTTGAAGAGCCGGACTGGGCCAAGGTCAGCTATCCGAAGATCGACTACCAGGACACCTACTACTACGCCGCGCCGAAGACCAAGGAAGGGCCCAAGAGCCTGGACGAGGTCGATCCCGAGCTGCTGGCCGTCTACGAGAAGCTGGGCATCCCGCTGAAGGAGCAGGCGGTGCTGGCCGGCGTCGAGGGCGCGCCTCGCTACGCCGTGGACGCGGTGTTCGACAGCGTCAGCGTCGTCACGACCTTCAAGAAGGAGCTGGCCCAGGCCGGGGTCATCTTCTGCTCGATGAGCGAGGCGATCCGCGAGCACCCGGAACTGGTCAAGCAGTACCTGGGCAGCGTCGTGCCGACCTCGGACAACTATTTCGCCTGCCTCAACAGCGCGGTGTTCTCGGACGGCTCGTTCGTCTACGTGCCGCCGGGCGTGCGCTGCCCGATGGAACTGTCGACCTATTTCCGGATCAACGCCAAGGATTCCGGCCAGTTCGAGCGCACCCTGATCATCGCCGACAAGGGCGCCTACGTCTCGTACCTGGAGGGCTGCACGGCCCCGATGCGCGACGAGAACCAGCTGCACGCGGCCGTGGTCGAGCTCGTCCTGCTGGACGACGCCGAGATCAAGTATTCCACCGTCCAGAACTGGTACCCGGGCGATCCGGAGACCGGCAAGGGCGGCATCTACAACTTCGTCACCAAGCGCGCCGACTGCCGCGGGGATCGTTCGAAGGTGTCGTGGACCCAGGTGGAGACCGGTTCGGCCATCACCTGGAAGTATCCGTCCTGCGTTCTGCGCGGTGAAGGCTCGTCGGGCGAGTTCTACTCGATCGCCGTGACCAACGGCCATCAGCAGGCCGACACCGGCACCAAGATGATCCACCTGGGCGCCAATACGAAGTCGCGGATCGTCGCCAAGGGCATCAGCGCGGGCAAGTCGACCAGCACCTATCGCGGCCTGGTCTCGGCCCACCCCAAGGCCAAGGGCGCGCGCAACTTCACCCAGTGCGACAGCTTGCTTATCGGCAAGACCTGCGCGGCCCACACCGTGCCCTACATCGAGGCTCGCAACGGCCAGTCGGTGTTCGAGCACGAGGCGACCACGACGCGCCTGTCGGACGACCAGCTGTTCTATTGCCAGCAGCGCGGGCTTAGCCAGGAGGAGGCCGTGGCCCTGCTGGTCAACGGCTTCGTCCGCGACGTGCTGCAACAACTGCCCATGGAGTTCGCCGTCGAGGCCCAGAAGCTCGTGGCGATTTCTCTCGAAGGATCCGTCGGTTAAATGCTTTCGATCAACAATCTCCACGCCCGCGTCGAAGACAAGCCGATCCTGAAGGGCGTCACGCTCGAAGTGCCGGCCGGCGAGGTGCACGCCATCATGGGTCCGAACGGCGCCGGCAAGTCGACGCTGTCCTACGTTCTGTCGGGTCGCGGCGGCTATGAAGTGACCGAGGGTTCGGCCAGCCTGAATGGCGAGGATCTGCTGGAGCTGGAGCCCAACGAGCGGGCCGCCAAGGGCGTGTTCCTGTCGTTCCAGTATCCGCTGGAAATCCCGGGCGTGCCGGCCCTGACCTTCATCCGCACGGCCGTCAACGCCCAGCGCCGCGCGCGCGGCGAGGACGAGATCGCCGCCCCGGCCTTCCTGAAGCTGGCCAAGGAAAAGGCCGCCTCGCTGAAGATCGACTTCGAGATGCTCAAGCGCGGCCTGAACGTCGGCTTCTCGGGCGGCGAGAAGAAGCGGATGGAAATCTTCCAGATGGCGATGCTGTCGCCGAAGTTCCTGATCCTCGACGAGACGGACTCGGGCCTGGACATCGACGCCCTGAAGATCGTCTCGGAAGGCGTCAACGCCCTGCGTAGCCCCGAGCGCGGCATGCTGGTGATCACCCACTACCAGCGCCTGCTCGACTACATCAAACCCGACCGCGTGCACGTGCTGGCCGCCGGCCGCATCGTCGCCTCGGGCGGACCGGAACTGGCCCTGCAGCTGGAAGCCGAGGGCTACGACAAGTACGTCGGGGCCGCCGCCTGATGAGCCTGGCTACCGCACTCAAGACCGGCGACGTCACCGTTCTGCCGTCGCGGCGCGACGAGGACTGGCGCTGGACCGACCTGCGCGGCCTGATCCGCGTGCTGCCCGAGCCTGCGCCCAAGTTCGATGGCGAGGTTCCGGCCGGTCCGTTCGCGGGCCTGACGGACGGCGAGATCCTGTTCGTCAACGGCCGCCACGTGGCCACCAGCGGGCAGGGCGAGGTCATGGGCCTGCGCTTCGTCGCGGCGACGGACAAGGCTTCGCAAAGCGCGTCCTACGCCCTGATGGTCGAGCCGGGCGCGAGCCTGACCCTGCTGGAAAGCCACGAGGGGCGCGCGGCCGGCTACATCTCCGACGTGGCGCTGGACATTGCGGTGGGCGAGGGCGCGAGCCTGACCCGCATCGTGCTGGTCGAGGATGACGCCGAGGCCGTGGACGTCGTCACCGCCCGTGTGGAGCTCGGCGCCGGCGCGACCTTCAACCAGACCGTCCTGACCAGCGGCGCCCGTCGCCAGCGGGTCGAGACCCAGGTGGCGCATCCCGGCGCCCACGCCCAGGTGCGCCTGGACGGGATCTATCTGCTGAACGCCCAGCGTCACGCCGACCAGACCACCGTGGTTACCCACGGCGGCGTCGACGGCGTCACCAGCCAGCTGACCAAGGGCATGGTCGCCGATCAGGCCCGCGGCGTGTTCCAGGGCCGCATCATCGTCGCCGAAGGCGCCGACCAGACCGACGCGCGCATGGGCCACCACGCCCTGATCCTGTCGGACAAGGCCGAGATCGACGCCAAGCCGGAACTCTTGATCTTCGCCGACGACGTCTCCTGCGCCCACGGCAACACCATCGGCGCCCTGGACGAGGAAGCGGTGTTCTACGCCCGCCAGCGCGGCATTCCCGAGCTGGAAGCCCGTGCGATGCTGACGCAGGCCTTCGTCGGCGAGGTGGTCGAGCGCATCGAGCACGACGGCGCCCGCCAGATCGCCGCCGCCTGGGTGGCCCAGCAGCTGGGGCGTGAAGAATGACCGCCGCTTTCGACCTCGACGCGATCCGCGCCCAGTTCCCGATCCTGTCGCGCACGGTGCACGGCAAGCCGCTGATCTATCTGGACAGCGCCGCCAGCGCCCAGAAGCCCGACGTGGTGCTGGACGCCATGACCGGCCTGGCCCGCACCTCGTACGCCAACGTCCATCGCGGCCTGCACACGCTCGCCAACGAAACGACGGAAGCCTATGAAAAGGCGCGTGAAACCATCGCGCGCTTCATCAACGCCGACGTGGGCGAAATCGTCTACACCAAGAGCGCCACCGAGGCGGTGAACCTGGTGGCCGACACCTTCGGGCGATCCTTGAAGGCCGGCGACGAGATCGTGCTCTCGGAGATGGAGCACCACGCCAACATCGTGCCCTGGCACTTCCTGCGCGAGCGCTACGGCGTCGTGCTGAAGTTCGTTCCGGTGCTCGACGACGGCCGGCTCGACATGGAGGCCTATGCAGGCCTGCTGTCGGAGAAGACCAGGATGGTCGCCGTCACCCACATGTCGAACGTGCTGGGCACGGTCAATGACGTGGCGCAGATCGTGCGGCTGGCCCACGCGGCCGGCGCGCCGGTGCTGCTCGACGGCTGCCAGGGCATTGTCCACACCAAGGTGGATGTGAAGGCGCTCGACGTCGATTTCTACGTCTTCAGCGGCCACAAGCTCTACGGTCCCACCGGCATCGGCGTGCTGTACGGCAAGGCCGAGCGCCTGGCCGCGCTTCCGCCGTACCAGGGCGGCGGCGAGATGATCGGCTCGGTCAGTCTCGACAAGATCACCTATGCCGACCCGCCGCACCGCTTCGAGGCCGGTACGCCAGCGATCCTGGAGGCCGTCGGTCTGGGCGCGGCCATCGAGTGGCTGAACACCATCGACCGCGACGCGGCCCTGGCCCACGAGCATGCGCTTTACGAGCGCGTGGCGCAGCGGCTGGAAGGCGTCAACGGCGTGCGGATCCTGGGCACGGCGCCTGGCAAGGGCGCGGTGATGAGCTTCGTCGTCGAGGGCGCCCACGCCCACGACGTGGCCCAGGTGCTGGACCGGTACGGCGTGGCCGTGCGCGCCGGCACGCACTGCGCCGAGCCCCTGATGAAAAGGTTCGGGATGACGTCGAGCGCCCGCGCTTCCTTCGCCCTATATAATACGCCTGCCGAGGCCGACGCGTTCGTGGACGCGCTGGACAAGGCCCGTAGCTTCTTCAGTTGAGCCGATGACCGACCAAGCCCCCGCCGCGACGGCCCTGTCCCAGGACGAGCTGAACCGCCTGACCGACCAGCTGATCGAGAAGCTGAAGACGGTGTACGACCCGGAGATCCCGGTCGACATTTACGAGCTTGGCCTGATCTACAAGGTCGACGTCAGCGACGACAAGGACGTGGCCATCGACATGACCCTGACCGCGCCGGGCTGCCCGGTGGCTGGCGACATGCCCGGCTGGGTCAAGGACGCCATCATGGAGATCGAGGGCATCCGGTCGTGCAATGTCGACCTGACCTTCGATCCGCCGTGGGACTCCTCGCGCATGAGCGACGAGGCCAAGCTGCAGCTGAACATGTTCTAAGGCAGGAGCCCGCCATGGAAGCCGCCGTCAGCCCCCGTCCTCGCCGCCCGCGTCCCAAGGTCGTCACCCTGACCGACGCCGCCGCCGCGCGTGTGAAGGAGATCATGGATAGGGCGGACCAGCCCTATGCCGGCTTACGCGTAGGCGTGAAGAACGGCGGCTGCGCGGGCCAGGAATACGTCTTCGAGTACGCCAAGGAGAAGGGCCCCATCGACGAGGTCGTCGAGGACAAGGGCGTCACCATCCTGATCGAGCCGAAGGCCGTGCTGTTCCTGATCGGGACCGAGATCGACTACGAGATCAGCAAGCTGTCGTCGAAGTTCGTGTTCCATAATCCGAACGAAACCGACGCCTGCGGCTGCGGCGAGAGCGTCACGATCCAGCCTGCGCCCGAGGCGCTGGATTGATCTGGAAGCCGGGCGCCGCCCGGCGCCCATAGAGCGCTATCGTCACGACCGACAGCGCGGCGCTGGCCGCCAGCATCCATAGCCCGGCCGTCTGCGCGCCAATCGGCGCGAGCAACAGGCCAACGCCCAGGAAGTTCAGCGCGATCTTCGGATGCTCAATCGGCGGGTAGTTGAAGTCCTGCCCCGGCAGGGCCTGCTGCAGTCCGGCGACGACGAAGTTGCGCCCGACCAGCACCAGCGGAACGGCGATCCAGGCGCCGGGAAAGGCCTCGGCCGCCATCAGGGCGCCGAGGCTGACCAGGGTCAGCAGCCGATCGGCCAGCAGGTCGAACATCGCCCCGAAGCTGGAGGCCAGGCCGAAGCGCCGGGCGATCCAGCCGTCGAGCACGTCGGTCAGGCCTGCGCCGAGAAACAACGCCACGGCCATCCAGCCGGCGCCGGCCAGCACCGCCCAGGCCAGGAAGGGCAGCGCCAGGATGCGCAAGGCGGTCAGCAGGTTGGCGGCCATTCTTGCCTCCGTGGGCGGTGAGTCATGGCGAGACGCCGCTGACCATGACGACCGCGAGAAAGCCGATGATGAGGGTGATGGGGGTCTGCATCGCGCCGAATATGGCCGCCAGCACGCGAAACTTTCGGGCGAAGACCGTCACGGCGACTGTCGCTGGCAGGATCGACAAGGCGATGAGGAAGGCGGTGTCGATCATCCATTGAGGGCGCGGGAAGTCAGAGGTGGGCCTGGCCTGGAAGGCGAAGCCCCAGGCCAGGCAGATCAGCGCCGGCGCTGAAAGGGCGACCAGCAACAGGGATCGCGTCCTGTCCGCGCCCTGGCCGCGGGCGATCAGGATCGCGGCCAGGGTCGCCAGGCCTTCGATAAGCAGGAAACTTGCAAGGCCCCACATGATATCAGGCCGACAGAGGCTCGGCCTCGGCCGGCTTCTTCTTCGGCGGATCGACCAGCACCGAGGCCTTGACCGGCTCGCCCGTGGCCTGGGCGATCAGTTCGTTGGTGCGGGTCTCGACCGTGGTTTCCAGCAGCTTCATGAACTCGGCCTTCTGCAGGCCCTGGGGCAGGGCGGGCAGGAACTCGACCGTCGCGCGGCCGGGGGTCTTCCTGGCCTCCTGCTGCTTCCAGAAGCAGCCGAGGTTGGTGGCAACCGGCACCACCGGCAGGCCGAAGTCCTGGCTCATGTGATAGACGCCGGTGCGGTAGCGGAAGCGCTCGCCCGGGGCGGCCAGGTGGCCTTCCGGATAGATCAGGATGCGGCGCCCCTCGGCGGCGACCTGGGCGGCGCTCTTGGACAGGGCGGCGCGGGCCTCGGGACCGCCGCAGCTGTCGACGACGATGGCGCCGAACTTCCTGAGGATGTTTCCCAGCAGCGGGAACTTCTCCAGGTGGTCGCCGGTGACGAAGGAAAGGTTGTCGACATTGGCGAACATCACGAACCCGTCGCCCCAGCTGTGGTGCTTGGCGGCGATGATGAAGGCGCCCTTGGGCAGGTTTTCCTGGCCCTTCAGCTCGACCTGGATCCCGGCGAAGACGCGCAGCGCCCACAGCATGCGCCTGGAATAGAGCCGCAGGGCGAAGGTCACCGGGCGGCGGCCCGGCAGCAGGGCCGACAGCGCGGCCGACAGGCCGTAGAAGATCGACAGAACCCAGTAGTAGGCGTTGAACAGCGCGCTGCGCATCGTTCGGTCCTTTGAAGGGCTTGGGCGGGTTGGGATCAGCGGGCCTTGAGCACGGCCAGGACGGCCGCCGTCATCAGCGAAGCATGGGCTGAGAGGGCGTCGTCGCCCAGGCGGCCGTAGGCCTTGTTCTGGGCGGTCTGGGTGATGACGCCGATGGCCATGGCGGCCACCACGCGCGGATCGCCCGGCGGCAGCTCCATCTTCAGCATGGCGTACTTGATGATGGTCTCGACCAGGGTGACCGGGTCGCGGCCGTCGTCCTGGTAGTAGGGCAGGAAGTGGTGCAACTGCAGCAGGTGGAACGAGAACAGGGTCCAGTCCTCGTCGGCGGCCGTGCAGTAGGCCTTGACCAGAGCGGCGGCCTTGGCGGCGACGCCGTGCACGGCGCCGGCCTCGGTCTCGATCAGGTCGGACAGGCGCTTGTGGGCGGCCATGAACAGGCCGATGGCCAGCTCGTCCTTGCTCTTCCAGTGGCGATAGATCGCGCCCTCCGAGACTTCGGCGCGGGCGGCGATCAGCTTGGTCGTGGCGCCGTCGACGCCATGGGCGGCGAAAACCTCGAGGGCGGCGCGTTCGATGCGTGGCTTGGCGCTCATGGACCCGACGTTACCGTAAATGCGCCGATGTGCAAGTAAATGCTCACATACCGTTTGGGGAGATTGACGCAGACGGCGGGCGCGGCCATTCACGGCCATGGTCCAGACGGTTCTGATCTATTCGATGGGCGAGGTGATCGGCGACGGCCTGATCAAGCTGCCCTTCATCGCCGGCCTGCGCGCGGCCTTTCCCGAGGCGCGCATCACCTGGTGCGCGGCCAAGGGGACCACGGTCTATGACGGCCCGCTGAAGCGCGTGGTGGCCGGCTATGTCGACGAGATCCTCAAGGACGGCGTCACCGGCGCGGCCGCGCTGGACGTGCTGCCGTGGGTCAAGCCGTTCGGCGGCCGCACCTTCGACCTGATTATCGACACCCAGGAAAACCTGCGTCGCAGCCTGGTGGCCCGCCGCGCGGCCAGGGGGCGGTTCGTCTCGGCCGCCATGCAGGCCCGCAGATCCGACTGGCCGCCGGCCGTCGTCGATCGGCTGGCGCGGCTGCTGGCCCTGGCCACGGACGGGCAGGGCGCACTGCGGCCGCTGGCCCTGACCGAAACCGACGCCACGGCGGCCGCCGCTGCGCTGCTGCCGGATGGTCCGACCTATGTCGGCCTGGCCCCCGGCGCCGGCGGCCAGGAGAAGCGCTGGCCGCTGGAAAGCTATCTTGACCTGGCCCGCGCCCAGCAGGTGGCCGGGCGCACGCCGGTGTTCTTCTTCGGTCCCGACGAGGCGGCCGATGCGGCGATCGCCCGGACGGAGGTTCCCGGAGCCCTGTTTCCTGAGGCCGACCGCACCGACGGCTTCGCCGGCGTGAAGGGCCCGATCCTGGCCATCGCCCTGGCTGGACGCCTTGCCGCGGCCGTGGCCAACGACGCCGGACCGGGGCACATGCTGGCCGCTGGCGGCGCGCCGCTGCTGTCGCTGCAGCTCAATCGCCGCAAGGCCGTGAAGTTCAAGCCGGCCGCGCAGCGCCTTGAGATGCTGTGCGCCGAGGACTACGGAGAGGGCATGGCCGCCCTGCCGCCCCAGGCGGTGAAGACCGCCCTCGACACCCTGATCGCCGGAGTTTCCTGATGTCCATCCTCGCCCCCATCTCCGCCGGCGAGCTCGTCGACAAGATCACCATCCTGCGCGTGAAGGCCGAGCGCATCGGCGACGCGGCCAAGGAGGCCAATGTCCGCAAGGAGCTGGCCCTGCTGGAAGGCATCGCCGCGGGCGCCCTGACGCCGAGCGCCGAACTGGACGCCCTGACGGTAGAACTGACCGCTATCAACGCGGCCCTGTGGGACATCGAGGACGGCAAGCGCGCCTGCGAGCGCAACCAGACCTTCGGTCCGGAGTTCGTCGAGCTGGCGCGCCGCGTCTACAAGGACAACGACAAGCGCGCGGCCGTGAAGCGCCAGATCAACGCCCTGACGGGCTCGGACATCGTCGAGGAAAAGAGTTACAAGCCGTACTGATTTTTCAGGAAAATCAGATATCTGACTGGAAAACATAAGGGGCGACCGCGTCGAGCGATCGCCCCTTCGTCTTGCGTCCGGACCGTCAACGCGCAGAAGGCAGGAACGGCGGAACACGGGCCTGGAGGAGCGCCACCAGGGCTTCGTCCATGAAGTCGTACTCGTCGGGAATACCAAGGCATACTACCTTGGCGCGAAGATGCTTGCGGTACGCCTTGGAAAGCTTGCTGCGATGCGTCTTCTCCATGACGAAGATGACGTCGGCCCAGGCGACGTTCTCGGGCGTCACGGGGTTCTCGGCGTCGTTGTTGAGGCCGGCCGAGTCGACCTCGATCCCCGGCCAGCGCGAAAACACTTGCTCGGCGGTGGGGCTGCGAAGCTTGTTCTGGCTGCAGACGAAAAGCACGTTCATCGCCGCAGTCTAGCTTGGCTTCATCGCCCCTTGAAGGCGGCCGGGCGCTTCTGCAGGAAGGCGCTGACCCCTTCGATGAAGTCCTCGGTCTTGCCGCTGGCGCGCTGGGCGTGGCGTTCGGCGTGCAGCTGGCCCACCCAGTCGGCGTCGAGGCTGTTCCAGACCAGGCGGCGGATCTCGCCGAGCGAGGCGGGGCCGTCGGCCAGGGCGCGGGCCAGCTCCAGGGCCTTGGGCATCAGTTCGGCGTCGGGGACGCAGCGGTTGATCAGGCCCCAGTCCAGCGCCGTGGCGGCGGGGATCTTGTCGCCCAGCAGCATCATCTCCATGGCCCGGGCCTTGCCCACCAGGCGCGGCAGCAGATAGGTCGAGCCGCCGTCCGGCACGAGGCCGATGCGGCGAAAGGCCTGCAGGAAGTAGGCGCTGTCGGCCGCGACCACGATGTCGCCCAGCAGGGCGAGCGAGCAGCCGATGCCGGCAGCCGGGCCGTTGACGGCGGTGACGATCGGCAGCGGGAAGTCGCGCAGCAGGGTGACCAGCGGATTGTAGACGCTTTCCAGAGCCGCGCCGGCGTCGGGTTTGCCGTCGGGATCCATGGGGCGGCCCGCGGTCGCGCCTGCCGACAGGTTGGCGCCCGAGCAGAACCCGCGCCCTTCGCCGGTCAGGATCACCGCCCGGGCCTCGACCTTTCCGGCCGCGATCGCGCCGAAGGCCTGGGCCAGTTCGCGGGCGACCTCGGGGCTGGCGGCGTTCAGCGTGGCCGGATCGGACAGGGTGACGACAGCCACGCCGTCCTGGGTTTCCAGCCGGATCTTTTCGTAAGCCATCGGGTCAGCTCCTCCGGGCGTCTTTGCGCGCCTGGACGCCAGCTAGGCGCGACTGTCCCTGCGGAACGCAAGAGCCGCCGGCGCCATAAGCGCCGACGGCTCTCTCAAACCCGGTTCTCTGGAGAAGAACGGGTATCCCTCAGGCGGCGTTGGCCGACTCGTTCTGCGTTTCGGCGGCGGTGACGCGGTTGCGGCCGCTGCGCTTGGAGGCGTAGAGCGCCGCGTCGGCGCGTTCCATGACCGAATGGCCGGTCTCGCCCTTGCGACGCTCGGCGAAGCCCGACGACAGGGTGATGGCGCCCAGGTCCTCGTTGGTGGAGCGACGCTTGAGCATGCGCGAGGAAACCTCGACGCGGATCTCTTCCAGCGTGGCGCCGACGACGGCGGCCGCTTCGCCCGGGAAGATCATCGCGAACTCCTCGCCGCCGTAGCGGGCGGCGAAGCGGGGCAGGGCGGCGACGCGGCCGATGACGCTGGCGACGTAGCGGATCACCTGGTCGCCGGTCTGGTGGCCCCAGGTGTCGTTGAAGCCCTTGAAGTGGTCAATGTCGAGCACGGCCAGGCAGATGGCCGAGCCGGCCTCGTCGGCCTCGGCGCAGGCGCGCTCCAGCTCTTCGTCGAAGGCCTTGCGGTTGGCGAGGTTGGTCAGGCCGTCGGTGGTGGCGTCGCGGCGCACCTGCTCGAGGTGTTCGCGCAGCCGGTCGACTTCGGCGGTGGATTCGGCCAGGCGGGTCTCAAGGGCCTTGTTCTCCTTGGCGACGCGGCGCGTGGCGTCGGCCAGGCTGGAGACAACGGCCTTGATGCCTTCGACGCCGGTCGGGGCGTCGAGGTCCTTGGAGACCCCGGCCAGGGTCTTGCCGAAGGCGGCGTTGGTCTTCTGGGCGTTCTGGATGGCCTTGGAGACCGACTCCAGCTCCTTGGAGAGCAGGTCGCCGGCGTCGCGGATCTGTTCGTTGAGGCGAGCCTTGGGCAGGTAGGCCGCGGCGAGTTCCTCGCTCAGCATCTCGGTGATGGGCTCGCCCATCGAGATCAGGCGGGTGATCTCGCGCGCCAGGGCGCCGTCGGGATCGGCCACGTAGTGGGTCCAGAGTTCGAAGTTCAGCGCGGTCGGCCAGATCTGGTGACGTTCCATCAGATCGAGGGCCCGACGGGCGATCTTGTAGGCTTCCGGCCCGCGCAGAGTGGTCTCGACGTCCGACATCATTCATTCCCCCGCCGATCCGGGCTTCTCCCAGACCGATCGCTTACGCGGCGAGCATAGGCACGAGAGTTCAAACGAGCGGTTAAGGCTGCGCGGGGGTGCTTGCGCCCGTCACAACTCCAAAGCATTCTGAACGCTGATAAGATGAGCCGAGAGGCCGTTTTCGGGAGAGACGCCGCATGAACGCCCCCGCCAATCTCGGCCACGAGGCCGCCAAGGCCGGCCTCGAGATCCTGCTCCAGCGTCAGAAGGCCGCGCATCTGCGCGACGGCGCGCCGCCCGTCGAGCGCCGGATCGACTGGCTGAACCGCTGCATCGCCTTGCTGGTCGATCACGAGGCGCAGATCGCCCAGGCGGTCAGCGACGACTTCGGCGTGCGATCGAAGGACGCCACGGCCCTGACCGACGTCGCCGGCTCGATCGGCCCGCTCAAGCACGCCCGCGACCACGTGCGCAAATGGATGAAGACCGAGAAGCGGCGTACGACGCCGGCGCTACTGGGCCTGTTCGGCGCCAAGGCCGAGGTGCGCTGGCAGCCCAAGGGCGTCGTGGGCGTGATCAGCCCCTGGAACTTTCCGGTCAACCTGACCTTCGCGCCGCTGGCCGGGGTGCTTTCGGCCGGCAACCGCGCCATGGTCAAGCCGTCGGAATATACGCCCGCGACGTCCGAGCTGCTGAAGGCGATGTTCGCCAAGTCGTTCGACGAGGACGAGATCGCCGTCGTCACCGGCGGCCCCGAGATCGGCCAGGCCTTCGCAGGGCTGGCCTTCGACCACCTGCTGTTCACGGGCGCGACCTCGGTGGCCAGGCACGTGATGCGGGCCGCGGCCGAGAACCTGGTGCCGGTGACCCTGGAACTAGGCGGCAAGAGCCCGGTGATCCTGTCGCGCGGGGCCGATCTCGAAACCGCCGCGGCGCGGGTGATGGCGGGCAAGACGCTGAACGCCGGCCAGATCTGCCTGGCGCCCGACTACGTGCTGGCCCCCGCCGAGGACGTCGACCGCTTCGTCGAGGCCGCCCGTGCGGCGGTGGCGCGAAGCTTCCCGACCCTGCGCGACAACGGCGACTACACCGCCCTGGTGGCCCAGAGGCACTACGATCGGGTCAAGGACTATGTCGACGACGCCAGGGCCAAGGGCGGCAAGGTGGTCGAGCTGAACCCGGCGGGCGAGGACTTCTCCCAGCAGCAGCATCGCAAGATCCCGCCGACCCTGATCCTCAAGCCGACCGACGACATGGCGGTCATGCAGGAGGAGATTTTCGGCCCGCTGCTGCCCGTGAAGGCCTATGACCGCATCGAGGACGCCATCGACTACGTCAACGGGCGGGATCGCCCCCTGGCGCTCTACTGGTTCGGAACCGACGAGGCCGAGCGCGAGCGGGTGCTGGCCGCCACGACCAGCGGCGGGGCCACGGTCAACGACGTGATCTTCCATGTCGCCCAGGAGGACCTGCCGTTCGGCGGCGTCGGCCCGGCCGGCATGGGCGCCTATCACGGCCACGACGGCTTCCGCGAGTTCAGTCACCGCAAGGCGGTGTTCCACCAGCTGAAGAAGGACATAGGGCCGATGCTGGCCCTGCGTCCGCCCTATGGCGAGGGCATCCGCAAGTACCTGGCGGGGCAGATCAAGCGGTAGGGGGCGAAACCCTATCCCCGAAGGGGGAGGGTCTGGTCACCGCCCCTCGGTCCACAGATCCAGCGGCTGGTGTTGCTCGTGGCGGATGACGGCGAAATAGCCGGCGACGCCCAGCAGGATCCCGGCGATCGCGCCGCCGATGAAGCCCGCCGGCGTGGCGAACCACAGGGTCAGCACCGTCAGGGCGACGGCGACGCCGACGATCGACCAGCGCACGAAGACGCTGAAGGCGTGATAGGTGCGCTCGTGCACCAGCAGTTCGGGATCAGATTGCTGCGGCATGAAGTCGGCCATGGCGGTTCCTCCGAAGGCTTCGGGAAAAACGCGCGGAACCGCCTTGGCGACGCGGCTGTCGGCCAAGAAAAAGCCGGCGGCTCCGTGGGAGCACGCCGGCCAATCTACGCCGTTTTCAGGCGTTCGTCAGTCCTGGTCGATCAGTCCTCGACCTTGGCCAGCTTCGGCGGCGCGCGAAGCAGGAAGGCGGGGATGTCGTTGCCGAAGCCGACCACGCGACGATCATCGTCGTCCTCGCGGCCACGGACCGGCTGGACGCCGCGAACCGGCATCGGCGGGCGTTCGCGCGACGGACGGGCGACGGGAGCGGCTTCCTCGACCGGGGTGGCTTCGACCGTCTGGGCGGCGGCGCGGTCGCGCGTGCGTTCACGGCGGGGCTTGCGCTCGCGTTCCGGGCGCTCGGCGCGTTCGGCGGGGGCTTCCGGCGCGGCCTCGACGGCGACGGTTTCCACGACTTCGGCTTCCGGAGCCGCCTCGGCGCGCTCGCGACGGCCGCGGCCCGGACGTTCGCTGCGTTCGCCGCGCTCACGACCCGGGCGCTCGCCACGGCCGCGGCGGCGGTCGCCTTCGCGCGGCACGGTGACGGCGTTGGTGTAGTCGACGTCGATGACTTCTTCGTCGGGCGTCGAGCCGATCAGCTTGACGACCTTGTCGAAGCCCTTGTCGTCGGCGGGGGTGACCAGCATGTAGGCCACGCCCGAACGGCCGGCGCGACCCGTGCGGCCGATCCGGTGCACGTAGTCGTCGGCGTGGTGCGGCACGTCGTAGTTGAAGACGTGGCTGACGGCCGGGATGTCGAGGCCGCGCGCGGCCACGTCCGAGGCCACCAGGATCTTCAGCGCGCCCGAGCGGAAGTCCGCCAGGGTCTTCATGCGCTGGCTCTGGTCGAGGTCGCCGTGGATGGCGGCGGCGTCGAAGCCGTGCACCTTCAGCGACTTGGCGACGATGTCGACCTCGGTCTTGCGGTTGCAGAAGACGATGCCGGTTTCCGGCGCCGCCTTCTCCACGATGGTGCGCAGAGCCAGACGCTTGGCCTTGGGGTCGGAGGAGGGGACCTTGACCAGCAGTTGGGTGATGTTGGCGTTGGTGGTGGCCGGCTTGGCCACCTCGATACGAACCGGATCGCGCAGGAACTGCTTGGTCAGGCGCGTGATTTCCGGCGGCATGGTCGCCGAGAAGAACAGGGTCTGCTTCTTGGGCGGCGTCAGCTTGAAGATGCGCTCGATGTCGGGGATGAAGCCCATGTCGAGCATGCGGTCGGCTTCGTCGACGACCAGGAACTGCACGCCGGTCATCAGCAGCTTGCCGCGCTCGAAGTGGTCGAGCAGGCGGCCCGGGGTGGCGATCAGCACATCGACGCCGCGATCGAGCTTCTTCTCCTGGTCGCCGAACGAGACGCCGCCGATCAGCAGCGCCCACGAGAGCTTGGTGCCCTTGGCGTACTTCTCGAAGCTGGAGGCGACCTGGTCGGCCAGCTCGCGGGTCGGGGCGATGACCAGGGCGCGCGGCATGCGGGCCTTGGCTCGGCCCGAGGCGAGCTTGTCGATCAGGGGCAGGGTGAAGGCGGCGGTCTTGCCGGTGCCGGTCTGGGCGATGCCCAGGACGTCCTGGCCGGCGAGGGCGACGGGGATCGCCTGGGCCTGGATCGGCGTAGCGGTCGTATAGCCGGTGTCGGCGACCGCTTGAAGGGTCGTGGGCGAAAGCCCGAGGTCGGAAAATTCGGTCATGTCACGCTGGTCTGGACTCGGAGCCGCCCGTGCTTGGGCGAGCGGGCGGCGCGGATTCGCCAGACCTGCTCCGAAGGTGCGGATAAATAGGCGCAATCACCGCAAAGTCAATCTTCGCGGGGCCTGACGCGGTTTCGGGCGGGGCGTCGCGCGGCGAGGTCAAGGGCGAGCGCCGTCCCGATCCTTCCCCCGAAGGACCAGACCAGGACACCGGAGCCGTCGGTATCGTCCTGGCGGGGCGGCGCTCGCCTCGGCGCCGCCAAAGGGGAGGAAGACGGCGCTGATGAATTACTACTGGATTGGTATGGATTCGATCGCCCCAGTTTTTCTGAAGCCGTCGTCAGCTTGGTCCGGCTAATGATGTGTGTGATGCTCGCCATCGCGCTTGCGGGCGGGCGCAGCTTTTCTCGACGAAGCCGATCGCACGTCGCCGGCGTCGTCCTTGCGTTCGGCGGAGGCGGGCGAGACCCGCGCCGCTGGGGCGGGTTCGAACTTCAGGAGAAGGAAGCGGGCCATGCGGGTTTCCTCTAAAGCTCGTGGGGAAGGGGAACCTAGTTACGCTCGGCGACGGATTTCAGATTGGACAGACCCGTCTCGAAATCGCGGCCGATCATCTTGTCCATGTTGAACACCAGGCCCATCAGCCGCGAGGCGTAGGGCGCGGGTCCTGACATCGCCCAGGTGACGCGGGTGGCCTCGCCGGCCGGCTCGGCGGTGAAGGCGGCGGTGTTGCTGGCCTTGAAGGGCTTTTCGAAATCCAGCGCGATGGCGATCTCGCGACCGGTCGCCGAGATGATGCGCATGCGGCCGGTCCCGGCCTTCCTGCCGGCCCAGGCATAGGTCGCGCCGACGCCCCGCTGGGCCCCGCCATAGGTGCGCGAAAGGTCGGCGTCGAGCGTCTCGTAGGGCGACCAGGCGCGCCAGGCCTTGAAGTCGGCGACGTGGGCCAGCACCGCCTCGGGCGGGGCGTTGACCAGCACCGAGCGCTCGACCCGGAAGACGGGCGGGCGCAGGGCGGCGGCGACCAGCAGGCCGGACACGGCCAGGACGACGACGGCGGCGAGGATCTTCAACATCGGGCGGTTCCCTTGAGCGTGGCCCGTTGCGGGCCGTTCGCCACAAGGACGCGCGACGTCTCAGCCTTCCGACACCGCCGCGTGATTTTTCTCGCCTTCGGCCTGCAGCCGATCGAGGTGCTGGCGGATATGGGCGGCCTCGGCGGCGCCGCCGGCCAGGGCGATGGCTCGATGGAAGGCCTCACGGGCGGCCTCGTCCTGGCCCAGTTGCAGGTTCAACGCGCCCCGCAGTCCATGGAAATGGAAGTAGCCGGCCAGGCGCTCTTCCAGCGGCGCGATCATGTCCAGCGCGGCTTGCGGGCCGGCGACCTTCGAGACCGCCACGGCCCGGTTGAGACTGACGACCGGAGAGGGGGTCATGCGCTCCAGGGCGGCGTAGAGGTGATCGATCTGGGCCCAGTCGGTGTCTTCGGCGCGTTCGGCGCGGGCGTGGAGAGCGGCGATGGCGGCCTGCACCTGGTAGGGGCCGGGCCGGCGGTGGCGCATGGCCTTGTCGATCTGGGCCAGGCCTTCGGCGATCATCGCTGCGTCCCAAAGGCCGCGATCCTGGTCCTCGAGCAGCACGATCAGGCCGTCGGCGTCCAGCCGGGCAGGCGTTCGGGCGTGTTGCAGCAGCATCAGCGCCGCCAGGCCCATGACCTCCGGCTCGGCGGGAAACAGGCGCAGCAGCAGGCGCGACAGCCGCAGGGCCTCGTGGCACAGCGGCCGCCGTGCGTCGGCCTCGGCGCCGCCAGCCGAATAGCCCTCGTTGAACACCAGATAGACCATGGCCATCACCGTCAGCAGCCGCTCGGCGCGTTCGGTGGGGCTGGGGGCTTCGAAGGGCGTGTCGCCCTTGGCCACACGGGCCTTGGCGCGGGTGATCCGCTGCTCCATGGCGCTTTCGCCGACCAGGAAGGCGCGGGCGACCTGGCGCACGGACAAGCCTGAGACGATCCGCAGCGCCAGGGCGATCTGCTGGGTGGCGGGCAGGTCCGGGTGGCAGCAGACGAACAGCAGCCGCAGGATGTCGTCGCGATAGTCGGCGCCGTCCAGTCGTTCGGCCAGGGCGGTCTCGGCGTCCTCGAGGCCGGCGGCCAGGTCGGTCAGCACCTCGTCGGACGGCAGGGCGGTCTGGCGGCTTTTCCTGCGGCCGGCGTCGACGCCGCTGTTGCGGCCCACCAGGATCAGCCAGGCGGTGGGATCGCGCGGCGGGCCGTTCTCCGGCCAGGATTTCAGCGCCCGCAGGCAGGCGTCCTGATAGGCTTCCTCGGCCGTGTCGAGATCGCGGAAATAGCGCAGCAGCGCGGCCATGGCCCGCGGGCGCGCCGAAACCAGCGCGGCGTCGATCCAGTCGGGGTCGTTCACGGGCGTGCTCCGTGACCGTCGGTCGATTTCCATGCGGTCGCGACGGGGCGAATTTCGTAGCAGCCGCCCGGATTTGCCGCCGCAAGTTCACGCGCGGCCGCCGTGGCCTCGGCAAGATCCATGCAATCGACCAGATAGAAGCCCAGCAACTGTTCCTTGGTTTCCGCGAACGGTCCGTCGACCAGCAGCGGCGGCTCGCGGTCCTTGCGCAGCGTCACGGCCGTCGTGGTCGGCAGCAGGCGCGCCGCGAGGCTCAGGCGGCCTTGGCCGGCCAGATCGTCGCGCACGGCCGCCAGTCGCGCCATCACAGCCTCATCATGCGCCGGACTCCATGCGCCGACGACGTCTTCCATGTGATAGCAGAGAATGGCGTACAGCATCCGACAAGCTCCCACGGCCGCAGCGCCGTGAGCCAAGGACGCCGTAACGAGCCGTGCGCCGACATCGCAGGCAAGGAAAATGCGCCTGTGGCGCACGGCAGCCCGTTCCGGTCGGCCGGCGGATCGTCGGGGGCCAGTGCGACAGCTCTATTTGAGCGCCACCAGGAGCGCGCCGACGGCGATCAGGCCAACACCTGCCCAGCTTCGGAAATCCAGATGCTCGCCCAGAAATACTACCGCGAACACCGCGACGAAGACGACGCTGAGCTTGTCCAGCGGCGCCACGCGGGAGGCTTCGCCGGTCTTTAGCGCGTTCATGTAGCACCACCAGGAGAGGCCTGTGGCGAGGCCCGACAGGACGAGTGACGCCACAGCCCTGGCCGGGGGAAGCACGCCCGCCTGGGGCGCGCCGGCGGCCAACCACAGCGCGATGACGACGATCATGATGACGCCGGTGCGCACCATCGTCGCATAGGCCGGAGCGACGCTTTCCAGGCCCGCCTTGGCTAGCACCGCCGTCAGGGCGGCAAAGCCCGCAGAGCCCAGCGCCCAGACCTGCCAGGGAACCTGCATCGGCATTTCCTCCCAAGTGGATCCGATCTGGCACCTAGAGCGGCGGTTCATCACCAGCACATTGCCGCTTCTATACAAGTCGCGAAGGTTGGCGCCGGACGCCTGGACTTCGCCGCCGCCGGCCGACAAACGCCCCAATTACAATTCGTTCGCAATTGCATTCGCAATCAGACGGGGCTCCTTCTCCATGCGCATCCAGCACCTCCTCCTGCTCGCCGCCAGCGGCGCGGCGCTCGTCGCCGGTTCGGCCGCGGCTCAGGAAGCCTCCGAACTGAGCGGGGTCACCGTCACCGGCCAAACCGAGAGCCGCGAGGGCTACAAGGTCAGCAAGACCCTGTCGGCGATGAAGACCGACACCGACCTGATCGACGTGCCGCAATCGGTCAGCATCGTCTCGATCAAGCAGATCGACGACCAGGCCGCCGGCAATATCGGCGAGGCCATCCGCTACCTGCCGGGGGTGTTCTCGGCCCAGGGCGAGGGCAACCGCGAGACCCTGGTGTTCCGGGGCAACTCGTCGACCGGCGACTTTTTCGTCGACGGCGTGCGCGACGACGTCCAGACCTATCGCGACCTCTACAACATCGAGCGCCTGGAGGTCTTCCGCGGCCCCAACGCCATGATCTTCGGCCGCGGCGGCGTCGGGGGCGTGGTCAACCGCGTCACCAAGGCCGCCGACTGGCAGCGCGTGCGCAACGTGCGCCTCGAGGGCGGCAGCTTCGACCACAAGCGCATCCAGCTCGACCTGGGCGACGCCATCGACAACAAGGTCGCCGCGCGCGTGGCGGCGGTCTACCAGGACAGCGGCAGCTATCGCGACGGCGTCACGCTGGAGCGCTGGGGCGTCAATCCGACCCTGGCCTGGCGCCTGTCGCCCGACACCTTGGTCCAGCTGAGCGTCGAGCACTTCGAGGACGACCGCATCGCCGACCGCGGCGTGCCGGCCCGCTACCTCGCACCGGGCGCCACCAAGGCGGTCAAGCCGCTGCGCACGCCGCGCGGCCGCTTCTTCGGCGACCCGAACGCCAGCCCGACCTGGACCGACACCAATGCGGTGAACCTGTTCATCGCCCACCAGATCAACGACCGGGTGTCGGTTCGTAACCGCACGCGCTATGCCGACTACGACAAGTTCTACCAGAACGTCTTCACCGGCGCGGTGAACGCCGCCGAGACCACCGTGCCGATCTCGGCCTACAACGCCGCCAACAAGCGCACCAACTACATCAACCAGACCGACCTGAACGCCGACCTGACGGTTGGCGGCATGCAGCACAAGCTGCTGGCCGGCGCCGAGTTCGGCCGGCAGGAGTCCGACAACATCCGCCTGGAGGGCCGCTTCGCCGGCGGGGCCAGCTCGGTCATCGTGCCGGTGTCCTCGCCGACCATCAGCCAGCCGATCACCTGGACGGCCATCGCCAGCAGCGCCAACAACGCCGGCGTCACCAAGCTGGCCGCCTTCTACGTGCAGGACCAGGTGGCGATCACCGACCGGCTGGAACTGGTGGCGGGCGTTCGCTTCGAGCACTTCAACACCCAGGTCACCGATCGCCGCACAGTCGGCTTCCCGGCCGGCCAGCAGCGCGATTTCGACGTCACCGACGAGCTGTGGTCGCCGCGCGTGGGCGTGATCTACAAGCCGCTGGCCGGCGCCTCGATCTACGCCAGCTATTCCAAGACCTTCCTGCCGCGCGGCGGCGAACAGCTGGCCGGCCTGTCGATCAGCAACCAGAACCTGGATCCCGAAGCGTTCGAGAATTACGAACTGGGCGCCAAGTGGGACGTGCTGCCGGGGTTCAACCTCTCGGCGGCTGTGTTCCAGCTGGATCGCAGCAACGTGCTGGCGCTCAGCAATCCCAACGACGCCACCTCGGCGACCATCCCGATCGGCCGCCAGCGGACCAAGGGCGTCGAGCTGAGCGCGGCGGGCGAAGTGACCGACAAGATCAGCATCGTCGGCGCCTACACCTATTCGGACGGTACGTTCCTGGACAACGTCTCGGGCACGGTGAAGGCCGGCAACCAGCTGGCCAACATGCCCAAGCACAGCGCGTCGCTGTGGACCCGCTTCGATCCGACCGCGCGCCTGGGCCTCGCCGCCGGCGTGCTCTACCAGGGCAGCCGTTTCGCTTCGACCGACAACCTCGTGGAGCTTCCCGGCTACACGCGGGTGGACGCAGCCGCCTACTACAAGGTCAGCGATCGGGTGACCGCCCAGGTCAATGTCGAGAACCTACTTGGCGCGCGCTACGCTCTGTTCGCGCACAGCAACACCAACATCACCCCCGGCTCGCCCACGGCGGTGAAGGTGGGTCTGTCGGCGAGTTTCTGACGTCGATGACGACGGCTGCGTCTCCCGCCATGCGGCTGGCCCGGCGCAGCCGTCCGGAACGCCAGCTCGTGGGCCTGCTGCGCCAGCAGGTTCACGGCGGAAGCCCGGGTCCAGGCGCCGTCGACGACCCGGTCTGCCGCGACGCCTTCGCGGCTTTGGCGCAGGTGGTGCTGGCGGCCGGGCTCGAGATCCTGCCGCCGGCGGCGCTGCTGCTGGGCGATGACGAGCGGATGATCCTGGGCGGGCTGGCCCAGGCCCAGCGCGTGCGCAACGACGTGGTCTCGCCGGTCGCCCCCGTGCTGCTGGATCCGTTGCGTTGGAGCGCGGCGGCCGCCCTCGCGGCCGGGGTGATCCTGCCGCACCGGGCGGTGCTGAGCGCGCCCAGTTCCGCATCCCGCAATCACGGCGGCCTGCGGCGAGACGCCGATGCGGCGGCCGCCACGGTCGCCTGGCTGCAAGCCCGTGAAGAACAGTCCGGCGCCCCGTCCGAGCCGGTGCTTGCGGCGCTGTCGGGCGTCGAGCGCAACCTCGCGGTCTATCGCCGGCGGGCGAAGGCGGCTCGAAGCGGCGACGATGAGGCGCCGTCCCAACCTTCGCGGATCGTATAGCGAGGGCCATGCGCGGAGAAGCCCTCGGCGGTCATCAAGCGGGCATCTGATAGCCAAGGAGGCCGCGTCCCGGTGATCCTCTCTCCCGTTTCCCGCCCTGCTTCCCGCAAGCGCTCGATCGCCGCGGCGCTCGCCCTGGGCGCGGGCGTCGCGCTCGCGGCCTGCTCGGCCGACAAGCCCGCCGCGCCCGCCACGAAGCCGGCCAAGACCGAGGTCATCGGCCACGAAAGCGAGCTGCTTCGCCTGACCCTGACGCCACAGGCCGAGACGCGTCTGGGTCTTCAGGTGGCGCAGGTGGGCTCGGGCTCGGCGCGCCGCAGCCGCGACGTGCATGGCGAGGTGATGGCCGCGCCATCGGCCGGCGGCCTGCCGGTCGCCTCGACAGGGGATCTGGGCGCCTTGGCGGCCGCCCAGGCTCGGGCCGACGGCGAGGTCGGCCGGCTGCAGGCCGAGGTCGAGGTGGCGCAGAAGGCCCTGGTCCGCGCCCAGGCCCTGGTGCGCGAGGAGGCCGGCAGCCAGCGGGCCCAGGACGAGGCGGAGTCGGCGCTGGGCGCGGCGCGCGCCAACCTGCAGGCCGCCCGCCAGCAACGCGCTCTGCTCGGCCCGAAGATGTCGGGCCTGGGCGAGGCGTCCATGGTGTGGGTGAGAGCGGCGGTGTTCGTCGCCGACCTGCCCGCCCTGGACCGCGCCGCGCCGGCGACGATCCGGGCGCTGGGCGAAGGGGGAGGGAGCCTGGCCGGGCGGCCGGTCTCCGGTCCGCCGTCGGCCAATCCGACCGGCGGCACGGTGGATCTCTATTACGCCGTCGCCAACCCGGGCGGCCGCCTGCGGGTGGGCGAGCGGGTCGCCGTCGCCTTGCCCGTGCGGGGCGAGGACAGCGGCCTTGTCGTACCCGCCTCGGCGGTGCTGCGCGACATCTACGGGGGCGAGTGGGTCTACGCCCGCACCGGGCCGCACGCCTATGAGCGCCGCCGCATCGAGTCCGCGACCGAGCGCAACGGCCAGGTCGTTCTCGCCCGCGGCCTGGAGCCCGGCATGTCGGTGGTCTCGGCCGGCGCCGCCGAACTGTTCGGCACGGAATTCGGAGCCAAGTAGAATGCTGACCTGGCTTGTTCGAAGCGCGCTGCGCCAGCGTGTGCTGGTGATCGCCATCGCCGCCATCATGGTCCTGCTGGGCGTGCGGGCCACCCGCGACGTGCCGCTGGACGTCTTTCCCGAGTTCGCCCCGCCGATGGTCGAGGTGCAGACCGAAGGACCCGGCCTGTCGACCGAGGAGATGGAGAACCTGGTCACCGTGCCGTTGGAGGCCGGCGTCAACGGCGTGCCGGGCCTTGCCTTCCTGCGCTCCAAGTCGGTGCTGGGCCTGTCGTCCGTGGTGCTGATCTTCAAGGAGGGTACGGACGTGGTCCGCGCCCGCCAGTTGGTGCAGGAGCGTGTGGCGATGGTCGCGCCGCGCCTGCCGGCCAGCGTTCGGCCGCCCGTCATGCTGCCGCCGCTGTCTGCGACCAGCCGGGCGATGAAGATCGGCCTCTCCTCCAAGTCCATGGACCAGATGGCCCTTTCGGAGCTGGTCCGCTGGACCATCAAGCCGCGCCTGATGGCCGTGCCCGGCGTGGCCAACGTCGCCGTCTGGGGGCAGCGTGATCCGCAGCTGCAGGTGCTGGTCGACCCGGCCCGCCTGAACGCCGCCGGCGTCACATTGGCCGAGGTGCAGCGCGCGGCGGGCGACGCCGCGGTCGTGGGCGGCGGCGGCTTCGTCGACACCGCCAACCAGCGCCTGGCCGTTCGCCATCTGGCGCCGGCCGTGACGCCGGACGACCTGGCCCGCACGGTGGTCAAGCTGTCGGGCGGCGCGCCGGTGCGGCTGGGCGGCGTGGCGCTGGTCGTGCGCGGCCACGCCCCGCCGATCGGCAGCGCCATCATCAACGACGGTCCGGGTCTGCTGCTGATCGTCGAGAAGCAGCAGGGCGGCAACACACTGGAGGTCACGCGCGGCGTCGAGGCGGCCCTGGCCGAGCTGAAGCCTGGGCTGTCGGGCGTCGAGCTCGACTCCACCATCTTCCGCCCCGCCACCTTCATCGAGCGCTCGATCGGCAACCTGACGCAGGCCCTGTGGCTGGGCTGCGCGCTGGTGGCCATGGTGCTGATCGTCTTCACCCGCGACTGGCGGGCGGCCACGATCAGCCTGGTCGCCATCCCGCTCTCCCTGCTCGGCGCGGCCCTGGTGCTGTCCTGGAGCGGCGCCAGCATCAACACCATGGTCATTGCCGGCCTGGTGATTGCGCTGGGCGAGATCGTCGACGACGCCATCATCGACGTGGAGAACATCGGCCGCCGCATCCGCCTGGAGCGTCTCAAGGACAAGCCCTCGCCCTGGCTGAAGGTGGTGCTGAAGGCCTCGCTGGAGGTGCGCAGCGCCGTCGTCTTCGCCAGCCTGATCGTGATGCTGGTGTTCCTGCCGATCTTCTTCCTGGAAGGGGTGTCGGGCTCGTTCTTCCGGCCGCTGGCCATGGCCTACATCCTGGCCATCGGGACCTCGCTGCTGGTCGCCCTGACCGTGACGCCGGCCCTGTGCCTGTTCCTGCTGCCCAAGGCCCCGCAGCGCGAGCATGAGCCCGGCCTGGTGCGTGTGCTGAAGGCCCGCTACCGCGCCTTCCTGCCGACCGTCCTGCATCGGCCCCGCCTGGCGGTGGGCATCGTCGCCGGCGGCCTGCTGCTGGCGGGCCTGGGCTCGCTGTTCACCAAGGACCAGTTCCTGCCGAACTTCCGCGAGACCGACTTCCTGATGCACTTCGTCGAGAAGCCCGGAACCTCGATCGAGGCCATGGACCGGGTGACGATCCAGGCCAGCCGCGAACTGCGCGCCATTCCCGGCGTGCGCAACTTCGGCGCCCATATCGGCCGCGCCGAAGGCGGCGACGAGGTCTACGGCCCGCACTTCACCGAACTGTGGATCAGCCTCGACGAGAAAGCCGACTACGATGGCAGCGTGGCCAAGATCCAGGAGGTCATCGACGGCTATCCAGGCCTCTATCGCGACGTGCTAACCTATCTGCGCGAGCGCATCAAGGAGGTGCTGACCGGCGCCGGCGCCAGCATCGTGGTGCGCATCTACGGTCCCGAGGTCGACGGCCTGCGCGCCACCGCCGAGACCGTCCGCGCGGCCCTGGCCGACGTGCCGGGTGTGACCGAGTTGAAGGTCGAGCAGCAGACCCTGATCCCGCAGATCCAGATCCGTCCCAAGCCCGAGGCCCTGGCCGCCTACGGCCTGTCGGCGGGTGAGGTGCGCCGCACGGCCGCCACCGTGATCGCCGGGACCAAGGTCGGCGAGGTCTATCGCGACCAGGTGGTCAATGACGTCGCCGTCTGGGGCGTTCCTGCGGCGCGTGGCGACCTGCACGCCATCGGCGACATCCTGATCGCCACCCCGGCGGGCGCCCAGGTGCGACTGTCGCAGGTTGCGCAAGTGCGGATCGTTCCGGCCGCCAACGAGATCAAGCGCGAGAACGGCTCGCGCCGGATCGACGTCACCCTCAACGTGGCCGGCGGCGACCTGGGCAAGGTGGCCCGCGCCGTCGAGGCCAGGGTGGGGCAGGTGACCTTCGCCCAGGGCTACCATCCCGAGGTGCTGGGCGAGTACGCCGAGCGCCAGGCCTCGTCGCAGCGGCTGCTGGTGCTGGGGGCTCTGTGCTTTGTGGGCGTACTGCTGTTGGTCTGGCTGGAGTTCCGGTCGCTGCGGATCACCGCCCTGGTGGCCGTCAGCCTGCCATTCGCCCTGCTGGGCGGAGTGGCCGCCGTGCTGCTGTCGGGTGGGACCATGTCGCTGGGTTCGCTGGTCGGCTTCGTCACGGTGCTGGGCATCTCGGCCCGCAACGGCATCATGATGCTGAGCCACTTCCAGCACCTGGAGCGCGAGGAAGGGGAGAGCTTCGGCCCGGCCTTGATCCTGCGCGGCGCCGAGGAGCGGCTGGTTCCGATCCTGATGACGGCGTCGTGCGCGGCGCTCGCCCTGCTGCCGCTGGTGGTGCGCGGCGACCGGCCAGGCCACGAGATCGAGCATCCGATGGCGCTCGTCATCCTGGGCGGGCTTGTCAGCTCGACCCTGCTCAATCTGCTTCTGATGCCCACGCTGTACGGCCGCTTCGGCCGTCCGCAAACCCGGGAGGTCGCCCGATGAAGACCCGCGTCCTCGCTCTTATCTCGACGCTGGCCCTGTCGGGCTGCGCCGGCACTGTGGCCAAGCCGCCGACGCCGCCTCCGGAAGCCCTCGGCGGCTTCCTGGGCGGGCAGGGGGCGGGCGGGCTTCCCGGCAAGGCGCCTAGCCTTTGGTGGCGGCTGTTCGACGACCCGGCGCTCGACGCGCATGTCGAGCGGGCGCTGGCTGCCAATACCGACCTGCGCGTGGCCTTCGCCAATCTCGAATCCTCCAGGGCGGTCGCCAGGCAGGCGGACGCGGCCCGGCTGCCAGCCACGGTGCTGGAAAGCGGCGCGGGCCCGCAGCGGGCTGATCGCCAGCCCAGCACCTCGGCCGTGCCCAAGAGCGGCTACGAACTGGGCGCGACGGTCGCCTTCGAGGTCGATCTCTTCGGCCGCCTGCGCCAGGCCGCCCTGGCCGCCGGAGCCGACGCGGAAGCCGTGCAGGCCGCCCGCGACGCCGCCGCCGTGACGGTCGCGGCCGACACCGTCGCCGCCTATCTCGACCTCTGCGCGGCCGGGGCCAATCTCGATCTGGCCCGTGGGCTTATGGCCACCCAGGAGCGCGCCTACGCCCTGGTCGACGAACAGCTGAAGGCCGGCGAGACCTCGCCGCTGGAACGGGCTCAGGCCGCCACTTTGCGCGACCAGGCCGCCGCCGCCGTGCCCGGATTCGAGGCCGATCGGCGGCGGGCGCTGCTGCGGCTCGCCACGCTTGAGGGCAGGCCGCCGGCTGCGGTGGCTGGCTTCGACGCCGCCTGCGTGCGCCTGCCGCGCGTCGCCGCGCCGTTTCCGGTCGGCGACGGCGCAGCGCTACTGGCCCGGCGTCCGGACGTGCGGGCGGCCGAGCGCAGGATCGCCGCGGCGGCCTGGCGGACCGGCGTGGCCCGCGCCGACCTCTATCCCCGCATCCAGCTGGGCGGTTCGGGCGGCCTGATCGGCGGCGGGACAGACACCTTCGTCACGCCCCTGGTCACCTGGGCCTTCCCCAACCAGGCCGGCCCCCGCGCCAGGATGGCGGCGGCGCAAGCCGGCCAGCGCGCGGCCCTGGCGACCTGGGACGGCACGGTGCTGCGGGCCCTGGAGGAGGTCGAGGCCGCGCTGTCCGATCTTCAGGCCCAGACCCGGCGCCAAAACGCTCTGGCCGCCGCCGCGCGATCCAGCCAGGAAGCCGCACGCCGCGCCCAGGCCCGCCATCGCCTCGGCGCCGACAGCTATCTCGTGGTCATCGACGCCGAGCGCACCCGCAACGCCGCCGCCGTGCAGGCGCTCGCGGCGGAGGTCGCCATCGCCCGCACACAGGTGGCTCTGTTTCGGGCGCTCGGCGGCGGCTGGGAGGCCGTCGCGGATGGCGCCGCCGTCGCGGAGCGCTAGAGTATCGTCATGAAGATCCTCATCGCCGAAGACGACGAAGAGACCGCCGGCTACCTGCTGCAGAGCCTGCGCGAGATGGGCCACGTGGTCTCGCGCGCCGCCAGCGGCAACGACGCCCTGTTCCTGGCCACCAGCGAGACCTTCGACGTGATGGTGCTCGACCGCATGCTGCCCGGGCTGGACGGCCTGTCGGTGCTGAAGATGCTGCGCGCCGGCGGCGTGCATACGCCCGCCCTGATGCTGACCGCCAAGAGCCGGATCGCCGATCGGGTGGACGCGCTGGAGAACGGCGCCGACGACTACCTGATCAAGCCGTTCGCCTTTTCCGAACTGCACGCCCGCCTCAACGTGATCGCGCGGCGTACCGCGCCGGCCGAGCCTGAGCGGTTGCTCACCGTGCTCGACATCGAGCTCGACGTGCAAAAGCGCGTCGCTCGTCGCGGCGGCAGGCGCCTCGATCTGCAGCCGCGCGAGTTCACGATGCTGGAAGTGCTGATGCGCAACGCCCATCGCGTCATGACCCGCACCATGCTGCTGGAGCAGGTCTGGGACTTCGACTTCGATCCGCGCACCAATATCGTCGAGACCCATATCAGCCGCCTGCGGGCCAAGCTGAACTCAGGCTTCACCGAGGATGCGATCGTCACCGTGCGCGGCGCCGGCTACATGATCCGCGGCGAATGATGCGGCTGCTGCCCCGCTCGACCTCGGGCCTCGTCTATCTGGTCGCCGCGGTCCTGTCGGCGACGACGGTGATCCTGGGCCTGATCGTCTACCGCGTCTCGCACGAGGCGCTGGAAAAGCAGCTGGATCATCGGATCTCGGTCGAGACCCAGGGGCTGCTGTCGATCCGCCAGCAGTCCGGCGACGCCGCCGTGGCCGAAGCTATCCGCCTGCGAGAGGCGAGGGGGGCGGGCGATGGCATGGGCTACATCCTGCTCGACCGCGCAGGGCGTCGCCTGGCCGGGGCGCTGCGCGCGCAGCCCCCAGAGCCGGGCTGGCTGGAATTCCTATATTCGAAGGAGCCTGGCGGCCGCCGTGGCGTATCCCAGGCGTTGACGACGCGGTTGCCCGACGGCGGCCTGCTGGTGGTCGCCGCCGACCGTACGCCGATCGACGAGGCCGACCTGGCCATCCTCTCGGTCTTCGCCGGGGCGTTTTCGGTGATGCTGGTCCTGGGCGTCGGCAGCGCCTGGCTGCTGGGCTCGGTGCTTCGCGGCCGCGTGTCGCGGATCAACGCCGCCGCACAGGGGATCATCGACGGCGATCTCAAGCGCCGCATGCCCCGCGATCCGGCCTCGCGCGAGTTCGACGAGCTGGCCGCCACTCTCAACCTGATGCTCGACCGTATCGAGGAGCTGATGGAGAACCTCCAGCAGGTCTCCAGCGACATCGCCCACGACATGCGCACGCCGCTGGCCCGGCTGCGCAACGTGCTGGACGCGGCGATGCGCCAGGACCTCGACGCCGAGCGAGCGCAAGACGCCCTGGCGCGGGCCTCGACCCATGCCGAGGACCTGCTGGACCTTTTCACGGCCCTGCTGCGCATTTCCGAGGTCGAAACCTTCCAGGTCCGCGCCGGCTTCCAGCCGCTCGACCTGTCGGCGCTGGCCGAGCGCTGCGTCGATGCGCTGCGGCCTGATGTCGAGGCGGCCGGCTATGGGCTGGACGTCGAGATCGCGCCCGATGTCAGGATCGAGGGCGACCGTCATCTTCTGTCCCAGCTGCTGGTCAATCTGATCGAGAACGCCGCGCGTCATACGCCGGCCGGCAGCAGGATCGTGGTCGAACTGCGCGCCGTCGCAGGCCAGGTCACGCTGGAGGTCGCTGACGACGGTCCCGGCATCCCGTCGGATCGCCGGGATTTCGTGCTGCGACGGTTCTCGCGTCTCGAGCAGAGCCGCAGCACGGCCGGGCATGGACTGGGTCTCAGCCTCGCGTCTGCGGTGGCGCGGGCGCATTTCTCGGAGCTACGGCTGGACGACAACGCGCCGGGTCTTCGCGTGTCGCTGACCACCCAGCGGGTCTGAGCGCGAACGCTGGTCGTCGTCCTCATGTGTCGGGGCCTGTAGACGCGTCGCGGGCAGCCATTCGGGCGCACGACGACATCAACAAACCGCAGGATGGCCGGAAGACAAACTTTGCTATTGATAGTTGAGGCGGCTCCTCTAAAGCGCAGCTTGCGAGCACAGCCTTGGGGCGAATCTGGGACGGTTCACGCGATGTGATGGGCGCTCTGCGCCCCTGGTCGCGCTGGGACCGATGCCGGACCCGGTGCGTGCTCCGTACAAGCTTAGCGGGGCCCCAGTCGATGTCATTCAGAAGCCAGCACGTCATCGCAGGCCTCTTCGCCAGCGTGTCTGTCGTCGCGATCAGCGCAACGGCGCTTCCCGCCCATGCGACGCTGCCCACGACACGCCTGATGAGCGCGCCGGCGATCTCGCCCGACCAAGCCTGGCAATACTACAACGCCCAGCCGTCGCTGAACTCCCGGACGACCAGTTCCGCAGCGATTCCGGGAACCGCGCCTGAGATCAAGGCGCTCGCGCGAGCGCTCGGGGCGGAGCAGCTCGCGACGGGACCCGGGCAGATCAGCCCGGCGACCTACGCCCAGACGGTGGTCGACTACGTCCGCAACAACATCTCCACCGAGTTCAGATTCGGCCTGGGCAAGGGCGCGCGCGGCGCGCTCATCGATCAGTCCGGGACGCCCTTCGACCAAGCCGAACTGGTAGTCTCGCTTCTGCGCGAGGCCGGGGTGGCGGCCACCTACAAGGTCGGCTCCATGCAGGTGGGCGCCCAGGATCTCGGTCGCTGGACGGGCGTCGTCAGCGGTTTCTCGCCGGCCGACGCCAACGGCGTGCAGGCCGTCACGGTCAACGCCAAGGCCGTCTGCCGCTTCCTCGCCGACGGCGCCATTCCGCTTCAGATGAACGTCGGCGGCTCGGGGGTCACCGACTGCAACGCGCTCAGCGGCGATCTCGGGGCCGGCGACAGCGTCACGATCGGCCATATCGTCGTCGAGGCGGCCGGCCTGATCCTGGACCCCAGCTTCAAGCGCCTGTCATTCAAGAGCGGCATCAACCTGACCACCGTTCCTGGCTGCGGGACGGGCTGCGGCGCGCAGGCCGTCACCGCCCTGATCCGCAACACTTCGCTCCCGGCCGAAACCGGCACCTATCAGGGCCAGACCTACTACAAGAAGCTGAACGAAACGGCGTTGAACGCCAACCTGACGGCCCAGGCCACGGCGCTCGAGACCTACATCGCGACCAACATGCCCGAGGCCGAGCTCGGAGACATCATCGGCGAGCGCAAGATCGATCTGTCGTTCGGTCCGACCGCATCGGCGAGCTCGCTGCGCCCGTTTTCGACGACCTACAGCTGGGGCGGTCAGATCCCCGACGCCTTCCGCTCCAAACTTTCCATCCCGATGGGCAGCAAGACCTACGTGATGTTCGGCGACGAGATCGGCGGGCAGAGACTGTGGATGGTGGCCAGCTCGCTGAAGGCGGACGCTGGAATCCTGACGCCCAAATCGCTCTATCCCGACGGCGCGTGCGGAGGTTGGGACACCTGCGACATCACCATCACAATCGATGCGCCGTACGCCTCCAATTCCGGCACGTATGGCGACGACGCGATCTTCCTGGGCAACAAGCTCTATACCAATAACGAAATCGACATTAACAACCCCGCTACCTACAACCTGACCATTCAGTACGGCGGCGTCGGAAGTCACAGCGCCAATCATTACACGAACCTGCAGAGAGCGAAGCCGGCCGGGCTTATGCTCTTCACCGACTGGCCCAATACGGTTCAGTCGGAATCTTGCGTCGCAGGCTGCGGCGCCACCCTGCACGGTCTGGCCGCCGATGTCCTGCATGCTCAGCGCCGGGCCAACGACTTCGTCGACACCCTGGCGGGCTCCGCGACCACTCGGCACTACGTCATCGGGTCGGTGATGCCGGTTCGCGGCAGCTCCGGCAACACCAACATCAATCTGCATACGGCTCTGAGTTCGCAGGCCGTGAACGCAAGCGAAGAGCAGCGCGCCAACAGTTTCGAAGTCTCGACAATGCTGGCGTCGCTCTTCGAGAGCGGTCCGATCCAGTACGCGGAAGACGCCTGGACGCCGTCGTCTCCCGCCGGCCTGACCTCGCTCCTGAACCGTAATGGACGCATGTTCATCGACGCCCCCAACGGCGTCGCGAACAGCATCGCCAATGCCTTGAAATACAACCCCAACGCCAAGGGCTGGATACAGAAGCGCGTCACCGAAGGGTACGATTTCATCCTTCCGGGCAACACCGACAGCGGCAACATCTCGATCAACAACGGCACGGTAGCCACAGTAGTGGCCGGGTATTACGGCTATCGCGGCCCCGCGGTCGGCGACAGCGGCGCGATCGCCCTTCTCGTGGCGGCGTCCATGAAGGGCGGCGGATCCAGCCTCAGCGGAGAGCCGACGGCGAGCGCCATGCGCACGCTGCAGTCGGGCAACGGCGACCGAGGTCAGGTCAAGATCGGCGACATCGACGCGGCGAGCGGCTCCTTGCGGATCTCGGCCACCGATCTCGCCGGGGGCGCGGGGGAGTTTCCCTACAGCCTGCCGTTCCAGCGCTTCTATTCGACGGACAATCCCGCATACGAGGCGCAGGTCAGCGTGAACAGCTGGACCTATGAAGGCCCGGATGCGAGCCTGTGGTTGCGCATGCCGAACGGCTGGACGCACAACTACGCGTACTCGGCGTCGTTCACGACCAGCCTTGACGGCGCTCTGGGGCGGAACGGCGCCCTGGCCGCCACGCCGCTGATCACGGGCCTGGCCGCGCTGTTCGACCTCAGAACAAGCCCCAACTTCGACCGACGGCTGACCGCGCTGTTCGTGAGCAACTGGTTGAACGACCAGATCAACGCCAACGCCGTGGCCGTGGCGAGCCCGACGGGTTCGGAAGTCTTCGTGAAGGCGCCGTCCGGAACCTACGTGCCGCCCATGGGGTCGGGCTCCAGCGTAAAGATCACCGGCAGCCGCGTCGGGCCGATCAGCGTCGACAAGGGTGTCGTCTACAACTACGAAAACATGGGGATCGAGTATACGCAGCGTGGCGGCGACGTCATGAAGTTCGGCCCTCAGACCTATTACACCAACAGCAGCAAGCTGATCTATCTGCGTCAGTTCCGGCCGCTGAACTGGGACTTCCCCAATGGGGTGAAGATCACATTCGGATACGACAGCAACATCTACAACGACACGAAGAAGTATTTCCTGAATTCGGTCAGCAACAATCTGGGCCAGAGGCTCGGCTTCGACAGCAGGGGCGAGACGATAGACGCCGCCGGCACGATGTGGCGGATCGAAGCCGTCAGTGACGCCGCCGGCAACCGGGTGAAGTACGACGTCTCCAACTGCATGAATTCCAAGAAGATGCTGTGCGACACCCTGAAGGTGACCCTGCCTTCGGAGTCCAGCGCCGCTCGCGTGATCACCTACTCGTACGCGGCAGACAGCGTCTCGCCGAACCCGGCGTCGTCCTCCCGACCGTCCTACCGCTTGCGCAAGATCTACGCGCCGTCCTCGGCCACCGCGCCGCAGGCCGTCATCCAGTACGACGACCTCTATCGCGTGAAGTCGCTGACCGACCGCGCCAGCAACGTCGCCAGGGTCTATTCGAGCGGGGTCTCCGGCGGCGAGGAATGGAACCGCGCGGTGATCGTCTCGCCGCGGCAGGACGTCTTCGTGGCGACCACCAGCATCTTCGACTGGCGCAACAATCCGGTGCGGGTGACCTCGCCCTTGGGCTACACGGCGGTCAACACCTACGACGCCGCGGGGCGGGTTTCGCGTGCGCAGACGCCGGAAGGCGACGCGGTCGTCACGGCCTACGACGTGCGCAGCAACGTCATCTCGACCTGCCACATCGGCAAGCCGACTGATCCGCAGGCCGCGCCGCGAGGCTGCGACACGAGCGTGGATCCGGAGATAACGGCGACCTTCAAGGAAGGTCCGAAGGTGCGCATCTGCATCAATCCGGCCAGTTGCAACAAGCCCGCGTCGGAAACGGACGCCAGGGACGCGACGACGACCTACAGCTGGAACACCACCACCGGCTTGCTGGAATGGGTGAAGTCGCCCCTCGACGCCCAGGGCGGCGAGGCCAGGACCAGCCTGGACTACTACGACTTCGCCGGAACGGGCGGCACGACCTTCAAGATGCTCAAGAGCAAGTCGCAGACGGTCGCGGACGGACGTGAGCAGAGAACGCTCTACGAGTACGACACCGCCCAGAAGTTCGTCCTGAAGTCGGCGACGGTCGACACCGCCGATACGGCGGCGAAGACCTGTTTCAAGTTCGATAGTTCCGGTCGCCTGATCGAGACCACCGGTCCGCGTGGGGGTGTGTGCTGATGACCGTCGCCAACAAGCGAGTCTTCCCGCGCGGCTGGAAGCGTCGCCTCCTCGTCGGCGCCGGATTGGCGCTCTGCACCGCCGCGGCTCAGCCCGCATTCTCCCAGTCGGGAAGCGATTTCACCAACTATTACAAGTGGAACGCCGCGCATCTGCTCGAATGGAAGATCGGCCCTGACCCCGATGGCGGGCTGACCACGGCCCGACGGCCCGCGGAGCACTACTTCTACGATCTGGACGCCCAGCTGATCCGCACGGAAGTCGGCCTCGTCAACGACGGAACCGGCGCCGGCTTCACGCTGCTGCACACGGTCCACACGCGCTATGACGTCGTCGGCAACAAGACGATGGTCTACACCGTGCCAACCTCGGTGGCCGCCAGCGATCCGAGCAAGACGAGCGGCGCGGAACTGACCAAGGCCGCCTCGCTGGTTCAGACCAGCTATGACGCTGAGGGGAGGGCAGTCTGCGTCGCGACGCGGATGAACCCCGACTCCTTCGCGACCATCCACGCTGCGGCGACGCCGCCGGACGCATGCCAGCTCACGGCCGCGGGGGCGTTCGGGCCGGACCGGATCGTGAAGACGATCTACGACAAGGCCGGCAACGTCGAGCAGACCATCGAGGCGTTCGGCGCGGTCGACGCCGGCGGCGCCAGCCTTTCGCGGACCTACGCGACCTACGAATACACCGCCAACGGCAAGAAGAAGGCCGTGACCGACGCCGTCGGCAACCGGACCGAATTCGCCTACGACAAGCTCGATCGCCTGTGGCGGCTGTTCTATCCGGTGACCGCGCGCGGCGTCGGCCAGGCCAGCACCTCCGACTACGAGGAGTATGGCTACGACGCCAACGGCAACCGGACCAGCTTCAAGAAGCGCGACAACTCCAAGCTCACGAGCTGCTACGACGCTCTCAACCGGGAGATCGCCCGCTTCAGGCGCGACGTCGCGGGCTGCCCGACCTCCGGGCTCGCCGACGATGTGTTCACCCGCTACGATCTTACCGGCGCGGTCATCAAGGTTTCCTACGGCGCGTCCAATGCGTCCGACGATCAGTCGGTCGTGTACGAGCGTGACAATATCGGGCGCGCGACCAAGGAGACCACCTACGGCAAGTCGGTTACCCATGCGTACGACAAGGCCAACAACCTCACCTCGATGGCGTGGCCCGGCGGGCTGACGGTCCAATACGACTATGACGCCGCCGAACGCCTGACTGCAGTTTATGAGAGCACCGGCCGAAGCCTCTTCGCGCCGACCTACGACGCCAGCGGCCGCGTTTCCGGTCTGAACCGCGGCAACGGCGCCAACAGTACGGCGCTTTATGACGCCGCCGGGCGGATGACGAGCCTGGAGCATGCCCTGACCGACGGTCGAGGCGTGAAGTTCGGGACGCCGGAACACAATCCGGCCGGGCAGGTCATGTCACGCGCGATCTCGAACGCGGACTATGCCTGGGTCGGCACCAACCTGACGCTGTCGGCTTCGGCGGATGGCCTCAATCGCGACTCCGGCATCGCGTCGCTGACCACGACCTGCGGCGTCGCCGGAGCGGGTTACGATTGCAACGGCAACCTGACCAACGACGGTTTCCGTCGCTATGGCTACGATGCGGAAAACCGGCTGATCTCGGCCGGCGGCCTGCAGCTGTCGTACGATCCGACGGGGCGTCTGGCGCAGGTGACCAACAGCGGTCAGGTCACGCGCTTCCTCTACAGCGCTGACCAGCTCGTCGCTGAAATGGACGCCAGCGGCAATCTGCTGCGCCGCTACGTGCACGGCCCGGGCGCCGACGATCCGCTCATCTGGTATGAGGGCTCGACGACGGGCGATGCTCGTTGGCTTCATGCCGACGGGCAGGGCTCGATCGTCGCCTGGAGCAACCTCTCGGGCGCCCGCGAGGCCGTCTACACCTACGGCCCCTATGGTGAGCCCGGCGACCGCTGGGGCTCGGGCAGCCGCTTCCGATACACCGGGCAGATCGCCCTGCCGGAAGCTCGCCTCTATCACTACAAGGCCCGCGCCTATGAGCCCGAGCGCGGCTGGTTCCTGCAGACCGATCCGATCGGCGATAAGGATGACCTGAACCTCTATGCCTATGTGGGGGGGGACCCGGTCAACCACAGCGATCCCACGGGAACGAACAGGGCGCGGACCGCGCCGCCGCCTCAGTTGCCGCGAACCGTCTGGGGCGCTGCGAATGCGGCTCAGATTGCGAATTGGAATGCTCGCGGCCGCGCACTCAACTCGCGTTACGCAGGCTACACGTACATTGGCAGTGATCCAGACCACCTGGCGGTGCGGGCGGCGGAGGAACGGTTCGCCATGTTCCAAGCCAGCCAAGCCAACAGCCGCGGCGCCACCCTGGCGCCGGACCAGCCCGGAGCCCGTTATCAAGGATGGTTCGGCGGAACAAATGCTCGAGGCCAGTTGGGAAGCCGCAGCACGTTCCGGGCCAGCGTGGTGCGCGACAGTTGGAACACGGCCACCCCGGGGCCGGGGGGCGGGCGACTGTGCCCCAGTTGCAACACGGAAGTGTTCGGGGCCCCTGGGAGCGGTCGACGCGGCTGGGACGTCAGCCACTATCCGTCCTGGTTCAACCGCTACTTCCCGCCCGGCACGACACGTCAGCAGGTGATAGATAACTATCAGACAGGCACGCGACTCGAATGCATAGGTTGCAATCGAAGCGGAGGAGCCAACGACGCTCGCTTCAAAGGCTTATTCGGACATGAGTATTAGGAATTTTTACGAGCATCTGGCGCCGAGAACGGGGTCGTGGAGCCTCAGCTTGCCCCTCGCGGTAAATGCTGCAGGCTTTGCCCCATCCGGCGGGCTTGTAGCCTACGCGACGGAAGGCCTCGCGAACATCGATCTACCTGCTTCGGGTGGGGCGTCGAAGCTCCATGCGGAGTTCGTGACGCGCCTTTCCTCCAAGGTTGACAGCCAGAGCGCCCTCCAAATGCTGAACCGCGCCGTGGCCTTCGCCACTGGCTCCGGGGCTGCCATTCTGAGGGGCAGCTATGCGGAGTTCTCTGAACCGGTCATCGATGGCTCGAAGTATTTCGGGTTCTACTTCACGTTGCCGATTTTTCTTCCGAATGACCTGTGGTCTTTCCGTCGCGTCAAAGGCGGCGAGGCCCAGGTGATATGGGTGCTTCCCATTAGCAAACGTGAGATTTCCATTCTGGATAGGAAGGGATTTGAGGCCTTTGAGGACTATCTCGAGGTAAATTTCGATCAGTTAGGCGATCTTGATCGTAAGTGATGTGGACGTAGCTGTTGCGGGGCGGAGTTTATGTTCCGAAAATCGCTAACCGCTTTAGGGTCGCGTTGGTCTTCGCTCAGACCGATCTGATTATGAGGAAACTACAGGGGGCGCTCGAAGTTTCGTCGAAGGCGTCCGCGCGATATACTATTTCCGATAATATTCCTTAGGCGATGTATGTTGATGCGAAGCGGCGCGCATCGCGGTTCAGGAAAATATTCCTATTCCCGCCGCCTCACTGCTCGCGGAAGCTCCTGAACAGTCGCTGTTGCAGCGGTTCCAGCAGGTACTGCAGCGCCGTGCGCTTGCGCAGCGGCGCGACGACCTCGACCGGCAGGCCGGCCTTCAGCGCCGGCGCCTCGCGGCCGGGCTGCTTGAGCGCGGCCAGTTCTTCAGGCGGCACGGCGACCTCGGCGCGGAAGTAGCGCGCGCCGGTCTTCTCGTCGGTGAAGCCGTCGGCCGACAGCTTGGTGACCGTGCCCTGCAGCAGCGGCAGGTGGCGGTCGTGGAACGCGGTCAGCTTGACGTCGGCGCTCTGGCCCACATGGACGTCGTCGGCGTCGTTCGGCGACACGCGAGCCTCGATGACCAGCGGCGCGCGCTGGGGCACGATCTCCATCAGGACGTCGCCGGGCGCGGCGACGCCGCCGACCGTGAACACCTTGAGGCCCACCACCTGGCCCGAGGCCGGCGCCCGAACCATGCCGCGTGACAGCTGGTCGCGCGCGGCGGCCAGCCGGGGCTTGAGGTCGTTGAGCTCGACTTCGGACTGGCGCAGGTCAGCGATGACCTCGTCCATGTGCTCACGATCGCCCTGCAGGGCCTGCATGCGGGTCTCGCCGATGCCTTCGCGGGCGCTGGCGGCCTGGGCGCGATAGGCGCCGTCGGTCCCCACCAGGTCGGCCGCGGCCCGTTCTAGCGCCCTCACCCGCGTCAACGGCGCATAGCCCTGGGCGGCCAGCTTGCGCATGCCCTCCAGTTCCTCGCCGATCAGCCGCTGCTGCTCGCGATTGGCGGCCAACTGGCGGTTGTAGCCATTGATCTGCTCGGAGAGCTGGCTGGCGCGCTCGCCCAGCACGCCGCGACGCGACGCCAGGGCCGCGCGCTGGGCGGCCAGTTGCCGTCGCTCCAGCCCCATGGCCTCGTCGGCCAGCGCGCGGTCCTCGGCCGACAGGCCGGCGAAGGCGACCGGCGTGACCGGCGCGGCCAGGCCGTCGCGCTCGGCGATCAGCCGCGCCCGGCGCGCCTCGACCGCGAACACGCGAGCGGCCAGCGCCCGCTCCTGCGCCCTGACCTCCTGGACGTTGAGCTCCAGCAGCACCTGGCCCTGGCGGACCTTGTCGCCCTCCTGCACGCGCAAGGCCGAGATCACTCCGCCCTCACGGTGCTGCACGGCCTGGCGGCTGCCGGACACCACGACGACCCCTTGCGCATAGGCGCCGGCGTCCAGCGGCGCGAAGGCCGCCCAGCCCATGAAGCCGACGAAGAACGCGCCGGCGACGGCCAGGCCGACACGAAGCTCCCAGTGGGCGCCGTCGGCCGGGCCCTGCTCCTTGTAGGCGTCGACCGTTACCAGGGCGCCGGGTTTGTGGATGGCGAGCGAACCGGTCATGAGATCACCCCGAAACCCGAAGATCGGACGAGGCGTTGGCCGGGCGCGGCAGGCCCGCCACCCTCGCCTCCAGCGCCTGCAGCACCTCGCGGCGCGGCCCGTAGAGGTCCACGGCGCCCTCGCGCAGCACCAGCAGCTTGTCGGCCACGCCCAGGATGTTGAGGCGGTGGGCGATGACCACCAGGGCCGCTCCCCTCGCCTTCTGGGCCGCGATCGCGTGCTCCAGCGCCGTCTCGCCCTCGAAGTCGAGGTTGGAATTGGGCTCGTCCAGGACGAACACCTGCGGCGAGCCGTAGAGAGCCCGGGCCAGGGCCAGTCGTTGGGCCTGGCCGGCCGACACCCCTGCCCCGCCCGGTCCCAGTTGCGTGTCGTAGGCCTGCGGCAGGCGCAGGATCATCTCGTGCGCGCCGGCCGCGGTGGCCGCGGCCACCGCACGCTCGTCGATCTCGCGCGGGTCGCTCTCGATGATGCTGGCGAAGCGGGCGATGTTCTCCTTCACCGTGCCGGCGAAGAGGCCGCAGTTCTGCGGCAGGTAGCCTATGTGAGCGGCCAGGCGCTCGGACTGCCAGTCGGCCAGGTCCGCGCCGTCGATGCGCACGCAGCCGAGATCCGGCGTCAGCGCCCCGACCAGAACCCTGGCCAGGGTGGTCTTGCCGGCCCCCGAGGGGCCGACCACGCCGATGATCTCGCCGGGGTTGAGGTCGAAGGAGACGCCGCGCAGGATCATGCCCGAGCCGTCGGGCGTGCGCACGCTGGCCTGCTCGGCGCGCAGCCGGCCCTTGGGTTCGGGCAGAAGCGTGCGGGCCGGCGCGGCCGGGGCGCGTTCGAAGAGGTCGACGAGCGTGCGCAGGCCGTCGCGGGCCTGGATCACGCTCTTCCAGGCGCCGACGATCTGCTCGACGGGCGCCAGGCTGCGGCTGAGCAGGATCGAGGCGGCGATCACGCCGCCGGCCGAGATCTCGTGGCGCACGGCCAGCCAGGCGCCCGTGCCCAGCGCCAGCGACTGCAGGGTCAGCCGCAGGAAGCGGATCAGGCCGGTATAGATCCCACCAGTGAACTGGGCGTCGGCCTGCAGGCCGACGGCGTCGCGCCGGTCGAGCAGCTGGCGCACGATCAGCGGCTCGCGCATGCCAAGCGCCTTGACCAGGCCGCCCTGGCTGGCGATCGCCTCCTGGGTCGCATAGGCCTGGGCCGAGGCCTCGTTGAGGGCTTCCAGCTTGCCGCGGGTGGCCTGCTCGTTGAGGATCGCCAGGATCAGCAGGGCCCCTGCCCCGATCACCGAAATCACGCCGAGCAAGGGGTGCAGCACGAAGCAGAGCGCCAAGTAGATCGGGGTCCAGGGCGCGTCGAGCATCGCCGTGGCGGCCGAGCCGGAGACGACGTTGCGGAAGGCGTCGAACTCGCGCATGGCCTGGCGCAGCCGCGGTCCGGCGTCGGGGCCAAGACCCCCGGTCAGGCGGGTCAGCACCTCGGGCGCCAGCAGGCGGTCGAGGCGCAGGCCCAGCCGCACCAGGATGCGCTGGCGAAGGCTGTCCAGCACGGCCAGGGTGGCCAGGGCGAAGACGACAGCCACTGTCAGAAACGCAAGCGACAGGAGCCCGCTGGTCGGCAGGACCCTGTCGTAGATCTGCAGCATGTAGAGGGTCGGCGCGAGATAGAGGATGTTGACCAGGGCGCTGAAGCCGGCGGCGATCAGCAGATGCCGCCGGCAGGTCCTGAAGGCGTCGGCCAGCGGCTCGGGAAGGACGCGCCGTCCCGAGCCTCTCGCCCTGTTCGCGCCGCCCCGGCCGCTCATGCGAGGGTGTCCTCGTGGAAGCGGGTCAGCATGGTGACGAACAGGTGGTCGTCGGCGCTGCACGAGTAGGCCACGCCATTAATGGTGCCGTGGTTGTTGTATTCGTCGAGCGCCGTGTGCAGCCCCGCGCCAGACCCTTGCCAGGCCGCGGTGTTCTGCTTGATCGCCGGGCCGTTGAAGTCGGCGACGCCGTCATGGTTGGCGTCGGCGTACTGCTGCAGCCAGTCGATGGCCTGGTTCATCTTGTAGGTCGGACTGTTGGGATCGAGCGCGCCGCCCGCCCCGTTGCCGGCCTCGAAGTTCAGCCAGGCGGCGATGACGTCGCGACCCAGGACGTAGCGGGCGTCCTGCGAGGGCTTCTGCGAAGCGTCGATGACCTTGAGCGCCAGGGCCAGCGACATCTTCAGGGTGTCCTCGCCCACGTCGGTGACGCCGTTGCCGTTGTAGTCGCCCAGCAGGATGTAGCGTTCCTCCTTGTTGCTGGTCCCCGGGTCGGGGCCGTCGGTGATGCTGTTGTTGAAGGCCAGCAGCTCGCCGTTCGGGAAGTCCGGGCCCGACTTGGTTTCGTTGCCCACGGTGCCGTCCCAGAACTTCAGCCCGTTGGGCGACAGCCAGAAGCCCGGGGTGCGGGTGCCGACGCAGTCGATCAGACCGTAGTAGTAGGCCAGGTCGTGGTCGCTGGCCGTGCCGCCCGAATAGGTCCCCGACGCGGTGGCGTCGTTGACGTGCTGGCCGACGGTCCAGGGTGCGGTGATCTGGAACTCGGTGCTGGCGCCGACCGCCAGGGTTCCGAGCGCCCGGGCCGTGCCCGCCGCCGCGCCGTTCAGGTCGAACACCGAGTCCGTGACCGTGGCGTTGGTCAGGGTCACGTTGCCGGTGTTGGCGACCACGAACTTGAAGGCGATGCTGGCGCCGGAGGTGGCGATCGGCCCCATGGGGTCGTCCGCGTCGCTCCAGGTCGCGCCGCCGTCGATCGAGACGTACTTCTCGATATCGATGCTGGCGCGCTGTTGCACGGGCACGTTGGCGTCGTCGGTGTCGGGACCCGTCTGGTTGGAGTCGGCCGTGGCGACATTCTCCAGCAGTCCATCGCCGCCGCCGTTCGAGTCCAGTTCTGCCTGGGTGACCGTGTGCTTGGCCGTGTAGCCCCAGGTTTCGCCGACCTCCAGCAGGCCGTCGTTGTCGCCCACCACATCGGCGCCGCGCGTGATCGAGCCGGCGTCGGCATAGGGGTCGGTGACCGTCACGCCGTCCAGCGTGGTATTACCGGTGTTGGCCACGGTGATGACGTAGCTGATCTGCTCGCCGGCTGCGTCGGCCGTGCCTCCGGGGACGGTGGCGTCCTTAGTGATGTTCAGGCTGGGCCGGCGATCGACGGGCACGCTGGCGTCATCGGTGTCGGGTCCGGTCTGGTTGGAGTCGGCGGTCGCGACATTTTCCAGTTGGCCGTCGCCGCCACCGTTGGAGTCGATCTCTCCTTGCGTGACCGTGTGCTTGGCGGTGTAGCCCCAGGTCTCGCCGACCTCCAGCAGGCCGTCGTTGTCGCCCACCACGTCGGCGCCGCGCGTGATCGAGCCGGCGTCGGCATAGGGGTCCGTCACCGTCACGCCGTCGAGCGTGGTGTTGCCGGTGTTGGCCACGGTGATGACGTAGCTGATCTGCTCGCCGGCCGCGTCGGCGGTGCCTCCGGGGACGGTGGCGTCCTTGGTGATGTTCAGGCTGGGCCGGCGATCGACGGGCACGTTGGCGTCGTCGGTATCCGGTCCGGTCTGGTTGGAGTCGGCGGTCGCGACGTTCTCCAGGGCGCCGTCGCCGCCGCCGTTGGAGTCGATCTCTGCCTGGGTGACCGTGTGCTTGGCCGTGTAGCCCCAGGTCTCGCCGACCTCGAGCAAGGCGTCATTGTCGCCGACCACATCCGCGCCGCGCATGATCGAGCCGGCGTCGGCATAGGGGTCGGTGACGGTCACGCCGTCCAGCGTGGTGTTACCGGTGTTGGCCACGGTGATGACGTAGCTGATCTGTTCACCAGCCGCGTCGGCCGTACCACCGGGGACGGTGGCGTCCTTGGTGATGTTCAGGCTGGGCCGCGGGGCGACCGGGACGCTGGCGTCGTCGGTGTCGGGTCCGGTCTGGTTGGAGTCGGCCGTGGCGACGTTCTCCAACTGTCCATCGCCGCCGCCGTTGGAGTCCAGTTCTGCCTGGGTGACGGTGTGCTTGGCCGTGTAGCCCCAGGTTTCGCCGACCTCCAGCAGGCCGTCGTTGTCGCCGACCACATCGGCGCCGCGCATGATCGAGCCCGCGTCGGCATAGGGGTCGGTGACGGTCACGCCGTCTAGGGTGGTGTTGCCGGTGTTGGCCACGGTGATGACGTAGCTGATCTGCTCGCCGGCTGCGTCAGCCGTGCCGCCAGGGACGGTGGCGTCCTTGGTGATGTTCAGGCTGGGCCGGCGATCGACGGGCACGCTGGCGTCGTCGGTGTCGGGACCCGTCTGGTTGGAGTCGGCCGTGGCCGTGTTCTCCAGGGCGCCGTCGCCGCCGCCGTTGGAGTCGATCTCGGCTTGGGTGACGGTGTGCTTGGCCGTGTAGCCCCAGGTTTCCCCGACCTCCAGCAGGCCGTCGTTGTCGCCCACGACGTCGGCGCCGCGCATGATCGAGCCGGCGTCGGCATAGGGGTCGGTGACCGTCACGCCGTCCAGCGTGGTGTTGCCGGTGTTGGCCACGGTGATGACGTAGCTGATCTGCTCGCCCGCCGCGTCGGCCGTGCCTCCGGGGACGGTGGCGTCCTTGGTGATGTTCAGGCTGGGCCGGCGATCGA
>NZ_JBMDIW010000027.1:0-65746 GCF_057808875.1 Caulobacter sp. FG7 | reverse complement strand
GCACGCCCCGGACACCAGGCCCACATAGCCCGTGCCAATCATCGCTACGCGCATGGATGTCCTCTTTCCACGGATGGGGGCGGCCGGCGGATCCGAACCTTCCGCCCGCTAATCGGCCAATCGCGGGCGCGAGACAAGACGTCGGGTGCATGCGCCTTGGGCGCCGGCGTGAAAATGCTGGGCGACATCGCACGCGCGGCGGATTTCAAACAAACAGTCACGTGCAGGTTGTAGGGTGGTCGCAGCGTGGAGTGGAAGCTTGCTGTTCGCCGCCGCCGTCATCGCCGTCCTGGTCGGTCTGCTGATCTGGCCCAGCCTCGAACGACCCCTGCGGCGAGAATTTCGACGACTGACGCGCCGTCGTCGTTGAATCCGCAAGCTGACCAAATGATCGCTTGAGTATAACCCACGGTTGAATCGGACGGTTTCACTGTCGAGCTTGCTAATGGCGAAGCTTGTCAGGTGATGAAGGCGTCCGGTCGTCGGCGCCGGAAATATTCGTGCGAGAGGATAGATCGTGCGCGGGTCGGGCGATCGCCGCCTATGTCATGCTCGTGTCGTAAGAATTGATCTGATCCCAAGCAGACGGTCACGAAACTGTGCCGCTTATGTGCAAAGTCGCAAGTCTGAGCGCTTCGATTAACGCTTATAATAGTTTTAGGGCTGGAATACCCGGGATCGGGGGCTTATAGGGTGCTCGAATTCTTAACAGGGGGTAAGCCATGTCATCGCGTTTCGTAGGCGCAGTCGTCGCGGGCCTTGCTCTCGCCGTCGCGCCGTTCGTGTCGACGGCCGCCGCCGTCCAGGGCGGCGCCACGCCGGCCTCGACCGCGCCGCCCAGCGCGGCCTCGCTGCAGGCCGTGATCGCCGCCGCCGCCCGTTCGGCCGCCGCCGACCCCAGCTTCGCGGCCAAGACCCCGGACGCCAAGCTCGAGGCCGTCCAGGTCTCGGTCGCCGCGGCCCTGGCCGCCAGCGGCGCCTCGCCCGAAGTGATCGCCGCCGCGCTGATCCAGGCCGTTGCCTCCAACGTCATCAGCGCCGGCGTGGCCCTCAAGGTCGCCGCCGCCGTCGCGCCGGGCATGGCCGCCACCGTGGCCAACGCTCCCGCCGTCGTCGCCCAACTGAAGGCCACCGGCCAAACCGCCACGGTCACCTCCTCGACCGCCGGCGGTTCGGTCAGCGTCCTGGTCAGCCTGTCGGGCGCGCCGGGCGGCGGTGGCGACGGCGCCGCGCCGCCAGCGGCCTACGACCCGTGCGCGGGCGTGACCGCCGACTACTGCGGCACCTAGGACTTCACTACGCGTTAGACCAGCGCCGGGACGTCCGGCGCCGGATCCCTTTTTTGTTTGTGTCGGGTTTCCGAAAGGCGGCTGAAGCCGTCGAACTGGGGATGGACCATGAAGATACTTGCCTCGGCCGCGATCGCGGCTGTTCTCGTCGCGGCTGCGCCGCAGATCGCGTCCGCGCAGAGCGACGCGTCCAGCTTCAAGCGCGACAAGCACACCAGCGTGCGCCAGCGGCCTCGCCCCGACTATGAAGCGGCCGGCGTCCGCCTGGGCGCGTTCATCGCCTATCCGCGCCTGACGGTGGACCTCGAGCACGACGACAACATCTACGCCGTCGCCACCGACGAGACGTCCGACACCATCTGGCGCGTGAAGCCGGAAATCGCCCTTCGCTCGGATTGGTCGCGCCACTCGCTCAGCGCCTTCGCCTCGAGCTCGATCAACCGCTATTCGGACAAGGGCACCGAGGACAATGAGGAATACACCCTCGGCCTCAACGGCAAGCTCGACGTGGTCCGCGGCTCGTTCATCTCCGGCGGCCTGCAGTACCAGAAGCTGACCGAGCCGCGCTCGGCCCCGACCTCGCCGGTCGCCGCCCTGGCCCCGATCCAGTACGAACTGGTCACCGCCGCCCTGACCGGGGTGAAGGAATTCAACCGCCTGCGCCTGACCGGCGACCTCAGCAGCAAGTCCTACGACTACGAGGACGGCCGCAACGCCGCCGGCGAGCTCGACCAGGATTTCCGCGACCGCGACCAGTACCGCTATGGCGTCAAGGCCGACTACGCCGTCAGCCCCGACACCGCCTTCTACGTCTCGCTGACCGGCGACTCGCGCCGCTACGACACGGACTCGGCGCGCGATTCCGACGGCTACATCCTGTCGGCGGGCGTCGACTTCGAACTGGCCCAGGCCGTTCGCGGCCAGGTCGACGCCGGCTACATGAAGCAGACCTACGACAACTTCGTCGTCAACGGCCGCCAGGTCAGCGACATCACCGGCTTCAGCACCAAGACCAAGGTCGAGTGGTTCCCCACCGAGCTGACCACGGTGACCTTCAACGCCACCCGCAACATCGACGAATCCGTCGTCGCCGGCTCCCAGGGCTTCGTGGCGACCACCGGTTCGGTCGCCGTCGACCACGAGCTGCTGCGCAACGTGCTGCTGTCGGGCCAGGCCAATTTCGGTAACGACAATTACGAAGGCATCGATCGCGAAGACAAGCGCAGCGGCGCCAAGGCTTCGGTCTCTTATCTGATGAACCGTCGCGTCGGCGTGTTCCTGACCTACACTTATCTGAAGCAGAAGTCCGAAGGCGCCAACGCCGCGCGAAGCTTCACCGACAATAAGCTGGCCGCTTCGCTCGCCCTGCAATTCTAGTCCAAAAAAGGTCGCGACCCTCCTCTAGCGGGAGGGTCATCGACCACTGAGAGTGCGCATCATGGACGGCTCGACCTTCGAGACCCCGATCGCTGCGGCGTCTGACGCCGCGGCGCCCGCGTTTGACCTCAACGTCATCATCGCGATCTTCCGGCGCAGACTCCGGCTGTTTGCGGCGGTGGCCCTGGCGGTCTTCGTGGCCGTGGTGCTGTTCACCCTGCAGCAGACCCCGCGTTACTCGACCTCGGCCCAGGTCATGATCGACGTGCGCCAGGAGCAGGTGACGCCGGACATGAACGCCGTGCTGTCGGGCCTGCCCGCCGACAGCGCCGTGGTCGACACCGAGGTCGAGGTGCTGCGCTCGCGGTCGCTGGCCGGCCGCGTGGTCGACCAGCTCAAGCTCGACCAGGACCCGTACTACAACCCCAGCCTCGCCGGGGCGAAGGGCATCAAGGCCTGGTTCCCCTTCCTGAAGAAGACGGTGGCGCCGACCGCCGCCAACGATCCGGTCGTCGCCCAGCGCCTGCGTGAGCGCATCGTCGACCGCGTGCTCAGCGGCCTCAGCGTCCGCCGCGCGGGCGTCACCTACCTGATCACCGTGCAGTATACGCACGAGGACCCGGCCCAGGCCGCGCGCCTGGCCAACGCCTTCGCCGACCTCTATCTGACTGAACAGCTGGAGGCCAAGTTCGAGGCCACCAAGCAGGCCAACAGCTGGCTCGACACCCGCGTCGCCGACCTGCGCGGCCAGCTGCAGCAGGCCGAGGCCGAGGTCCAGCAGTATAAGATCGCCAACAACCTGCTCAGCGCCCAGGGCGCGACCCTGACCGAGCAGGAAATCTCGGGCCTGAACCAGCAGCTGGCCACGGCCCGCGCCGAGCAGGCCGAGACCGACGCCCGCCTCAACATCGCCCGCAACCAGCTGGCCCGCGGCAGCAACGGCGAGGACCTGGGCGAGACCATGAGCTCGCCGGTCATCCAGCAGCTGCGCAAGCAGCGCGCCGAGAAGAGCGCCCAGGTCAATTCGATGGCCGAGCGCTACGACGAGCGCTGGCCCGACCTGATCAAGGCCCGTCGCGAACTGTCGGACATCGACGCCCAGATCCAGGCCGAGATCAAGCGCATCATCTCCAACCTCGAGGCCCAGGCCCAGATCTCGCGCCAGCGCACCGGCTCGGTCGCCGGCAGCGTCGGGACCGCCCGCGGCACCCTGGCCGGCAACAACCGCGCCAGCATCCGCCTGGCCGAACTGGAGCGGAAGGCCGAGTCCGTCCGCACCCTGTATGAGTCCCTGCTCGGCCGCTTCAAGCAGACCACCACCCAGCAGGGCATCGAACAGCCCGACGCCCGCGTGCTGTCGCGCGCCACCATTCCCAACAAGCCCAGCGAGCCCAAGCCCTCGGTCAACCTGATCCTGGGTCTGGTCGCCGCGCTCGGCGCCGGCGGCGCGGCCGTGGTGCTGGCCGAGATCCTGATGGCGGGCCTGTTCACCGAGGACGAGGTCGAGCGCCGCCTGGGCGTGCCCTATCTGGGCTCGGTGCCGCTGCTCAGCTCCACCCTGGACGACGCTCGCGCCGCCCGCGGCCTGGCCCCGCCGGACTACCTGCTGAACAAGCCCCTCTCCAGCTTCGCCGAAAGCCTGCGCAAGCTGCGGGCGGCGATCCTGTTCTCCAAGGTCGGCGAGACGGTGAAGGTGATCGCCGTCACCTCGTCGCTGCCGGGCGAGGGCAAGACCACCACCACCTTCTCGCTGGGCCGCACCCTGGCCGCCTCGGGCGCCAATGTCGTGGTCGTCGACTGCGACCTGCGCCAGGGCGCCATCAACCGCTTCCTGCCCACCGCCCCGGTGGTGGGCCTGATCGAGGTGCTGAACGGCGCGGCCACGCTGGAAGAGGCGCTCTACGCCGACGAAAGCGGCGCCCGGGTCCTGCCGCTGACCAAGTCGGCCTACACGCCGCGCGACGTCTTCGGCTCGGCCGCCTTCCAGCGGCTGCTGGCCGAACTGCGCCAGCGCTTCGACGTGGTGCTGCTCGACACCGCCCCGCTGCTGGCCATCGCCGACACCCGCATCCTGGCGCCGCACGCCGACGCCGTGGTGATGCTGGCCCGCTGGAAGCGCACCCCGGTCAAGGCCATCACCTCGGCGCTGTCGCTGCTGCAAGGTCGCGGCGTGTTCCTGGCCGGCGTGGCCCTGACCCAGATGGATCTCAAGGCCCAGTCCCGCTACGGCTACGGCGACGCCGGCTACTACTACAAGAGCTACCGCAAATACTATGCGGACTGACGGACGTCGGACCCGGCGGCTCGCGGGGTCCGAAACCGCCGCCTGCGCGGGGCTGACGGCGCTGGTCCTCGGCGCCGTCCTGGCCTTCGGCGCCAGCGACACGGCCGTGGCGGCCGTGTTCGCCGGGCTCTACGCCCTGTCCCTCGTCATCCTGCTGGCCGCCTGCGGCTGGGCCCGTCGCGATCTGGCGCGGCTGGGCGGCTGGACGGTTCCGGCTGTGCTGGCCAGCCTGCTGCTGGCCGCCGTCCTGGTCCCGCTGACGCCGTGGAGCCCCGACGGCCCGCATCCGGTCTGGACCTTCCTGCCCGACGGCCCGGCCGCCTCGACCCTCGACCGCTCGGCGGTGCTGCTCAACGTCTTGAACCTCTTGGGCCTCTTCTGCCTCTATGTCGCCGCCCGGGTGGTCGCCGCCTCGCAGACGCGCGGCCGCCGGCTGCTGGCCTTCATGCTGTGGGGCCTGGGGATCTACGCGGCCGGCGCCCTCGTGCATCACGTCGGCCTGCGCGGCGAGGGCCGCATGGCCGCCACCCTGCTGGGACCCAACAGCGCCGCCACCGTCTTCGCCGCCGGCGCCGTGATGGCCGCGGCGGGCCTGGCCCAGCGCCTGCGGCGCGGCGGCGCGGCGGCGCTGAAGAAGGGCGATCCGCGCGCCGTCGCCCTGGCGGGCCTCGTGGCCCTGCTGGTCGTCTGCCTGCTGATGACCGCCTCGCGCGGCGGCCTGATCGCCGGCGCGATCGGGGCCGCCATGTTCACGGTCTGGCAGGTCTTCGCCGGCCGCCGGATGACGCGCGGCGGCGTGCTTTTCGTCGGCGGCGCGGCCGCACTGGTGGTTGTCGCCCTGGGTCTCAACGGCGCGGGCCTGGTGGTCGAGCGCTTCGATCTGGCCCAGCAGGACCTCGACATTCGTCGGCAGATCATCGCTCCGCACTGGCGGGCCTTCCTGTCCTCGCCCTGGTTCGGCTACGGCCTGGGATCGTTTCCGTCGGTCAACCAGATGCTGATGACCGAGGCGGCCTTGCGCGAACTGCACAACGTGCGCGCCGTGCACAACCTCTATGTCCAGTGGCTGGAAGAGGCCGGCGTGGTCGGGACCGTGTTGATGGCCGCCCTGCTGGGCGAGCGCCTGGCTCCGGTGGTCCGCGCGGCGTTCGGCTCGGGCGGGGTGGGGATCTGGGCGCGCGGCGCGGTCTGCGCGGCGGCGGTGTTTCTGATCCACGGCCTGTCGGACTTCGCGCTGCAGGTGCCGGCCATCCAGGCCCTGGTCACGCTGGGGCTGGGCGCGCTGGGCGGCCTGGTCTCGCTTCGCGGCGAGACGCGCGGCGCCAAGCCCGATCGCGCGCCGGCCCGCTTGGCCCTGGCCGGCGGCGGCGCCTGCGCGCTGGTCGCGCTGTCGATGGCCGCGCCACTGCTGGCGGCCAAGGTCGGCGGCGACCTGTCGGCCTGGCCCACGGCCCCGGCCGACGCCCTGGCGACGAGCGTCGAGCGCGGCCTGGCGCGCAAGGATCTTTCGAAGACGGAGTTGGCGCGCCTCGACGCGCTGAGCCGTCGCGAACTGGCGTCGCGGCCGGGGTCGGGTTCGGCCTGGCTGCGCCGGGCGGCGGTCGACGCGGTCGCAGGCCTCGACGGGCCCTCGGCCCTGGCGCTGGAGCGCTCGTTCACGGTCGCGCCGCTGCAGACCAGCCTGTTCAACGCCCGGACGCGGTTCGCCTACGAGCGCTGGGACCGGCTGACGCCGACGGCGCGGGCGCAGACGATCGAACAGCTCAGCGCCGAATGGCGCCGCGCCGACTGGAAGCGCAAGGAAATGGTGCGGCTGGCCAACGAGATCCGCAACCCGGCGGGCCGGGTCGGGCTGGCCTTGCAGCTGACCGTGCTGCGGCTGCGGCAGTCGTGACCGCGGCGGCCGATCAGATGAGGGCGCGGAAAAGTTCCACGGCGCCCAGCCACAGGCCGGCCGAGACCAGGGCGGCCAGGCCCAGGCCGACGGCGCGCGGCAGGCGGCGCGTGGCGGCCGGAACGGCGTCGGCGACGTTGCTCAGCGAGATGTCGGCGTGCGGCATGAAACTCAAGGCCCCTTCAGCGCAGCTTCGTCATCTGCGCGAATCTAAGCTTAGCTTTTCACCCCTAAGCCCTAGTGAAGGAACAGGGTTTACGCAAAATGACTGTATTTTATGGTTAAGTATCAGTTTCCGCGCGACGTCGTCGGAGAGTTGCATTAGGTAGTTAGAGACGAAGTGGGGTGGCTTCGTTCCTTTTTGTGTGTCGTGGGATAGGGGGTTACGCTGTGAGCGGAAGCTCGAACACCGAAACCATGAACGCCGTCGCGGGCGAGATTCTTGCTCGTGTCGCCGTGGATCCCGGCAAGCGCTTCATCGACGTCGTCGTTGCTGCCCTCGCCTTGATCTTCTTTGCGCCCGTGCTTCTGCTCGCGGCGCTCTGGATTAAGCTGGAGTCGCCCGGACCGGTGCTGTTCCGCCAGACGCGGGGCGGCCTGAACGGTCGAACCTTCACCATCTACAAGCTGCGCTCGATGCGATGCGAGGAGAACGGCGACAAGGTCACCCAGGCCCGTCGCGACGACGACCGCATCACCAAGTCCGGCAAGCTGCTGCGCACCACCAGCATCGACGAGCTGCCCCAGCTGCTCAACGTGCTGAAGGGCGACATGTCGCTGGTGGGCCCGCGGCCGCACGCCATGGCGCACGACGCCTATTACGGCGCGCTGATCTCGACCTACCACATGCGCTTCCAGGCCAAGCCCGGCCTCACGGGCCTGGCCCAGATCCGCGGCCTGCGCGGCGGCACCACCGACGTCGAGGACATGGCGGCCCGCATCAAGGCCGACATCGCCTATATCGACGGCTGGTCGCTGATGAGCGACATCCGCATCCTGCTGCTGACGGTGCCGCACCTGCTGATGGCCGAGAACGCCTATTAAACAGTCAGTGCTGTTCGAATACTGAAAAGGCCTCGCTTCTGTTCGAAGCGAGGCCTTTTCTATTTCGAGAGCTGCGTGATCAGCCGATCGTCACCCAGGCGGCCGAGCCGGGGGCCTGGCGCTCGATCCAGCGATAGTTCAGCTCGCTCCAGGGCGTGGCCCAGGGGGTCAGGTTGTCGAGCACCCAGTCGCCCTGCTCCATGGCCACCACCAGCACGGCGTGGCTTTCGCCGCGGGCGGTGACCGCCACGGCCATCGACAGGGCCGCGGCCGGCACGCCGGCCTCGATCAGGCGGCGGCGCTTCTCCAGCGCATAGTCTTCGCAGTCGCCGTACATCTTGCCGTCGATTACGCGCGGCAGGCTCCAATACTCGATCATGCCGTAGAGATCGAAGTCGTCGGCCTTCTGCACCTCGCGATTGACGCGGCGATTGATGTCGTTGAGCAGCTTCATCTGGTCACGCGACAGGCGGGGAAGCTCGCCTTCGGCCGAGGCCAGGTTGATGTTCGGGCGGACCGGCGCGGCGGCGCTCGGAGACAGGGCGGCGGCCATCGCCGCCTCGGGCGACACCAGGGCGAAGGCGGTGTCCAGGCGCAGGGGCGCGAGGGTTTCCACCGTCACGGCGGCGACCGCATCCTCGTCTTCAAGCTCGCTCTCGGCGGCGATCGCCTGGGCCTGGGCCGCGAAGGTCAGGCGGCGGCCGCCGCTCCAGGCGGTCGAGGTCGACGAGGTGGCGATACCCGCCTGGAGCGCCGCCTGCGGCGCCTGGCCGGTCAGCGCCGCGATCTCGTGCGCCGCCGCGCCGCAGCTGTCCAGGTCGCGCTGGCAAAGGTCGGTGAACCCGGGCGGGGCGGCGGCGGGCGCGCCCATCGGCATGAACGCCGGCGCCGGCCCGGCCAGGGCCGGGGCGGCGGCCATCAGCCCAAGGCTGGCGATGGCGGTTCCGAGAAAGGCGGTGATCTTCATGACGGGCTCGCGAAGTTCGTGAGCTCATCATCGGGATATCCATTGAATTCGAGGTCAAAATGCTTGGTGTTTTAACGTATAATCAATCTGGTTTATTTGATGTTATTGGTAATCGTGAGTGAATATTCAAGGTTAAATTCATCTCGAAAATCTCGGTTTATTTATCGTAAATGCGCGTGGCAACGGTTGAAGGGGCCTTGCGCCTAAGGCATTTTGGCGATCGACCCTGTCTCGTCCTCCCTCATCCTCCTCAGGTCCATGGTCTTCGGCTTCCTGCGTCCCAAGTCCCGATCCAAGTCGCAAACGGCCTCCGCCGATGGCCGAGTGGTTTACGGCGTCGGCGATATTCACGGCCGTCTCGACCTGCTGGACCAGTTGCTCGACGCCGTGGCGGCCGATTTCGCCGCGCTCGGCCGCCAGGACCGGCCGGTGATCGTGTTCGTCGGCGACTATGTCGACCGCGGTCCGGACTCGGCCGGGGTGATCGAGCGCATCGCCGCCCTGAAGGCCGCCTCGGGCGGGGCCTTGGGCTTCGAGGTTCGCGCCTTGATGGGCAATCACGAGCAGACCCTGCTGCAATTCCTCGACAGTCCCGAGGGCGGCCCGGTCTGGACCGAGTTCGGCGGCGGCGAGACCCTGGCCTCCTATGGGGTGGCGCGGCCGGTGGGGCGCGACCCCGAGGCCTGGCGCGCGGCCCAGGAGCAGTTCCAGCGCAATCTGCCGCTGCGCCACCTGAACTTCCTGCGCCAGCTGGAGCTGACCGCCGCCTATGGCGACTATCTGTTCGTCCACGCCGGCGTGCGCCCGGGCCGGTCCCTAGTCGAGCAGGACCCGCAGGACCTGCTGTGGATCCGAGGCGATTTCCTGCACCAGCCGCACGGCCTGGGCATGGTCGTCGTCCACGGCCACACCCCCGACGAGGAGCCGTTCCTGGGCCGTGACCGGATCAATGTCGACACCGGAGCCTATGCGACGGGCGTTTTGACCGCCGTCCGGGTGGGGCAGGGCGCCCCGGTCATGCTGCAAGCGCGAAAACGACGGCCCGGTCCGGGGTGAAGCTTGTGACGCCCGGGTCTCCATGCGATGAGACCAGGGAGGGATGCAGCCGAGAGACGTGACGAGAATGATTACCGTTCGACGCCTTATTCGGGCGGCTTCGATCTGCCTGGCCCTCGCTGCGGCCGCGCCGATCGCCCAGGCTCAGGACACCCTCCCGCCGCCTTCCGCCGCGGCTGCTGCGGCGCCGCAAACCGCGCCTGTCGCGCCATCCACGGCCGCGCCCGCCGCGCCGGTCGATCCCGACTACCAGCTGGGTTCGGGCGACAAGGTCCGCGTCACCGTCTTCGGCGAACCCACCCTGTCGGGCGAGTTCTACGTCACCGGTTCGGGCCTGGTGTCCCTGCCGCTGCTGGGCGAGGTCAAGGCCGCCGGCCTCAGCGTCCGACAGTTCCAGGAGACGGTCGAGACCGCCCTGCGCAACGGCTACCTGAAGCAGCCGCGCGTCAGCGCCGAGGTGCTGAACTTCCGCCCGTTCTACATCCTGGGCGAGGTCAGCAAGCCGGGCACCTACCCCTATACCTCGGGCCTGACGGTCCAGAACGCCGTGGCCACCGCGGGCGGCTACACCTACCGGGCCGACAAGAACAAGGTCTACATCAAGCGTCTGGGCGAAGAGAAAGAGACCAAGATGAGCCTGACGCCGTCGACCCAGGTCGCGCCGGGCGACACGGTGCGTATCGGCGAGCGCTTCTTTTAAGAATTAAAATGCAGGCGCCGCGTCTTTCGCGGCGTCGGCGGCGTTAAGGTTCGATTTACCACGGCGCGCGGCGATAGGTCGCGCTTTCGACTACCTGGCCGCGCAATAGAAACCATTTTTTTGTATCTTTCCGCACAGAGTGGCGCCGTACCACTCTGGGGGAACGCCTTTGCTGAAGGTTCTGACCTGCCTGACGGGGCAGCATGACTTCAGGCTCGTGCTTGTCGCCGGCCTCGTCTGCTTCGCCGCCTGTTTCACGGCGTTCCGACTCTTTTCACGCCTGCGCGGCGCGCGCGGCCTGGTCCGCGGGGCCTGGCTGCTGCTGACCGGCCTGGTCGCCGGCTCGGGCGTCTGGGCCACCCACTTCATCGCCATGGTCGCCTACGACCCGGGCCTCAAGACCGGCTACAGCCCGGCCGGCACCCTGCTGTCGCTGATGATCGCGGTGCTGTTCATGGCGGCCGGCTTCGCCGTGGCCTCGGCCGAGCGCACCCGCACCAACGACTGCGCCGGCGGCCTGCTGCTGGGCCTGGGCATCGGCGCGATGCACTACACCGGCATGTCGGCCTTCGTGACTCAGGGCTACGTGCTTTGGGAGCAGGCCACCGTCGCCGCCTCGGTCGTCATCGGCGTGTCCTTCTCGGCCATCGCCCTGGTCATCGCCGGTCGCGCCCGCTCGCTGACCAAGCAGTTGATCGGCGGCACGGTGCTCACCCTGGGCGTCTGCGGCCTGCACTTCACCGGCATGGGCGCGGTGACGATCATGCCCGACGTCAACGTCGTCGTGCCCGAGCAACTGCTGTCGGGCGCCATGCTGACCCTGGCGGTGACCGCCATCACCGGCCTGATCATCCTGGGCGGCCTGGGCGCGGTGACCATCGAGTCCTCGACCAGCCGCTCGGCGCTCGATCGCATCCGCCGCCTGGCCAACGCCGCCTATGAAGGCATCGTCGTGGTCCAGGACGGCCGCATCAACGACGCCAACGCCGCCTTCTGCGAACTGGCCGGCGCGTCGCTGGACGAGCTGGTCGGCAAGCCGCTCTACACCGCCATGCTGACCTTCGACGGCAAGGAACCGGCCCGCGAAGGCGTGCGCCGCGAAGGGCTGCTTCAGCCGCTCGAAGGCGGCCGCGCCATTCCGGTCGAGGTGTTCTCGCGCCTGATGGACGACGGCGCCCGCACCGAGACCTCGGGCCTGACCGTGCTGGCCATCCGCGACCTGCGCGAGCGCCGCTCGGCCGAGGAAAAGATCCGCTACCTGGCCGAACACGACGGCCTCACCGGCCTGCCCAACCGCAACTCGCTGCAGGCCCGCCTGGCCGCGGCCCTGGAACGCGTCGAGGCGTCCGGCGAAACCCTGTCGCTGGTCTGCATCGATCTCGACCACTTCAAGGAAGCCAACGACCTGCACGGCCACCTGGCCGGCGACGCCCTGCTGGTCGAGGCCGCCCGCCGCCTGCAGGACTCGGTCACCGCCCCGTCCTTCGCCGCGCGACTGGGCGGCGACGAATTCATCCTCGTGCAGATCGTCGCCGGCGACCAGCCCGCCGCCGCCGCCGAACTGGCCGGTCGCGTGCTCGAGCAGCTGTCGGCCCCGGCCGTCTACGAAGGCCAGGACCTGGCCATGGGCGCCAGCCTGGGCGTCTCGCTGTTCCCCGACGACGGCCGCACCGCCGAGGCCCTGCTGGCCAACGCCGACATGGCCCTCTACCGCGCCAAGGAAAGCGGCCGCGGCGTCTATCGCTTCTTCAAGCGCGAGATGGACGAGACCATCCGTGAACGTCGCACCCTGGCCCGCGAGCTGCGCCAGGCCATCACCGACGAGGAGTTGGTGGTGTTCTACCAGCCCCTGGCCCGCGCCGCCGACGGCGAGGTTTGCGGCTTCGAGGCCCTGGTTCGCTGGAAGCACCCGGTGCGCGGCATGGTCCCGCCGCTCGACTTCATCCCGGTGGCCGAGGAGAACGGTCTCATCACCCAGCTGGGCGAGTGGGTCCTGCGCCGCGCCTGCGCCGACGCCGCCAGCTGGGACCGCCCGCTGCGCATCGCCGTCAATCTGTCGCCGCTGCAGCTGAACCAGCCCAACCTGCCCACCCTGGTGCACGAGGTGCTGATCGCCACCGGCCTGTCGCCCTCGCGCCTGGAGCTGGAGATCACCGAAAGCGCTCTGTTCAAGGACTATCAGCGCGCACTCGACAACCTGCGCCGCCTGAAGGCCCTGGGCGTGCGGATCGCCATGGACGACTTCGGCACCGGCTTCTCGTCGCTGTCGACCCTGCAGTCGTTCCCCTTCGACAAGATCAAGATCGACAAGAGCTTCGTCGAGAACATCCACCGCCACGACCGCGCCACCGTCATCGTGCGCGCCGTGCTGGGCCTGGGCCGCAGCCTGGAGATCCCGGTCGTGGCCGAGGGCGTCGAGACCCAGGAGCAGATCGACTTCCTGCGCGGCGAGTCCTGCGCCGAGCTGCAAGGCTACGCCATCGGCCGCCCCGGTCCGATCGACAGCCTGTCGGCCTGGACCCTGGCCCGCGCCGCCGTCGCCAATGCTTCGGAACAGACCAAGGCTCGCGGCGCGGCCTGATCGCGTACACGCCCGATGGCGCCTCTGTGGAACCTCTGCCGTGCGGCGACGTTTGCAAGGCGTTGCCGGCGGGGGTGCGCCTGGTGACTCGGGGCTAGCGTAATGGGCCAGTTTCTCAGTCGGACGACGATCCGGTTCGCATCGTCGGTCGACCGCCCGGTTCTTCGGTTCTGCCTGGCCGGCGCGGCCGTGGGCCTGGCCGTGGCCGCCCGCTTCGGCGCGGCCAACCTGACCGACCATCCCAGCAACTTCCCGCCGTTCTTCGTCGCCGTCATGCTGGCGGCCCTGGTCGGCGGGCTGTGGGCGGGGCTGGCCTCGGTCCTGGCCAGCGCCCTGATCGTCCGCCTTTTGTGGATGAGCGGTCCGCTCGACACCCCCCAGGCCGCGCAACTGGCCACCTTCGGCTTGAGCAGCGGCCTGATCGTGCTGTTCGTCGCCGCCCTGCGGCTGGCCGTGCGCAGCGGCCTGGCCGCCGAGGAGCGGTTTCGCATCGCCCAGGACGCCTCGCTCGACGCCTTTGTGATCCTCGAGCCCGTGCGGCGCGGCGGCCAGGTCGCCGACTTCCGCTGGACCTACGCCAATCCCGCCGCCCAGGCCCTGCGGCCGCGCGGCGTCTCCAGCCTGATCGGCCGCCGGGTGCGCGACGTCTTTCGTGACGAGACCGGCCAGCAGATGATCGAGCGCCTGACCCGCCTGCTCGACGAGGGCGGTCCCGACGATCTGGAAGTACGGCGGGTGATCGACGGCGAGGAGCATTGGGTGCGCTCCAGCGGCGTGCGCATCACCGAGGGCCTGGCGGTGACCTTTCGCGACGTGACCCGCGAGCGCCGGGCCGCCGCGGCGCTGCGCACCAGCGAGGAGCAGTTCCGGGGCGTGGCCAACGCCGCCCCGGTGATGATCTGGATCTCGGGCGTCGACGGGGCCTGCATCTGGTTCAACGACGCGTGGCTGAAGTTCACCGGCCGCAGCATGGACGAGGAACTGGGGCGCGGCTGGGCCGCCGGCGTCCATCCCGACGACCTGGGCGCCGCCGAGGCCGAGGCGGCCGCCGCCATCGCGGCCCGCCGCCCGTTCCGCGCCGCCTTTCGCCTGCGCCGCGCCGACGGCGCCTGGCGCTGGATCAGCAGCGCCGGCGCCCCGCGGCACGACGCCTACGGCCAGTTCCAGGGCTATATCGGCAGCTGCTTCGACAACACCGAGGTCGTGGAAACGACGCTCGAACTGGAAGACCGCGTCGCCGAGCGCACCGCCGCCCTCGAGGCCAGCATCGCCGAACGCGCCAAGACCGAGGCGGCCCTGGCCCAGTCACAACGGCTGGAGACCGTCGGCCGGCTGACCGGCGGCGTCGCCCACGACTTCAACAACCTGCTGACGGTGATGGTCGGCGGGCTCGACATGATCCTCAAGCGCCCCGACGACGTGGCCCGCGTGCGGCGCCTGGGCGAGGCGGCCCTGGCCGCCGGCCAGCGCGGCGAGCGCCTGACCCGCCAGCTGCTGGCCTTCTCGCGCAGCCAGGAACTGAAGCTGGAGGTCGTCGACATCGCCGGCCTGATCCTGCAGGTCGAGCCTCTGGTCCGCCGCGCCGTCGGCGACGCCAAGAGCCTGGAGGTCCGCGCCGACCGGGAGGCCGGCTCCAGCCGCGTCGACGCCGCCCAGTTCGAGGCCGCCCTGCTCAACCTCGTCGTCAACGCCGTCGACGCCACGCCGGACCACGGGACCATCACCGTCGAGGTCGCGGCCGAGCGGCTGGACGACGGCCAGGCGGGCGAGGCCCCGGCCGGCGACTATGTGCGCGTGGCGGTGTCCGATACCGGCCACGGCATGTCGCCCGAGGTGCTGGGGCGGGTGTTCGAGCCGTTCTTCACCACCAAGGAAGTCGGCAAGGGCACGGGCCTGGGCCTGGCCCAGGTCTATGGCTTCGTGCGCCAGTGCGGCGGGGCGGTGACCATCGACAGCCAGGAGGGCAGGGGAACCACGGTGTCGCTGCACCTGCCGGTCGCCGTCGCCGACGGCGTCGCGGTGGAACGGTCGGAGGACGCGCCCATCGCCGACCTTTCCGGCGTGCGGGTGCTGCTGGTCGAGGACGACGCCAGCGTGCGGGCCATCACCGAGGGCGCGCTGACCGAGCTGGGCTGCATCGTCGTCACCGCCGAGCACGGCCGCGCGGCCCTGGCCCGGCTGGAGGTCGAGCCGGACTTCGACGTCCTGCTGTCGGACCTCGTCATGCCCGGCGGCGTCAGCGGCGTGGAGCTGGGCCGCATCGTCGCCGAACGCGCGCCCCGCACCGCCGTCCTGCTGACCACCGGCTACGCCGGCGACCGCCTGGCCGCGGCGTTGGAAGACTTGCCCTGGCCGGTCCTGCGCAAGCCGTTCCGGATAGAGCAGCTGCACCGGGCGCTGGCGGAGGCGGCCGTAAGATCCTCCCCCTCTGGGGGAGGTGGCGCGTAGCGCCGGAGGGGGGACGTTTTCAGCTTCCACCGACGTCACACCTCACCCGTGAAACGGGGGAGGTGGCGCGGCGCCATCGGCGCGTTGACGGAGGGGGCGAGGGACGGAGCGCCGCGCGCGCCGCCGCCCCCTCCCCCGCTTCGCGGTCCCCCTCCCCCGCAAGCGGGGGAGGAGAAGGAAGCTACCGCCTCCGGCTCAGCCCCCCCAGCAGACCGCGCATGATCTCGCGCCCGGCCTGCGAGGCCACGGTCCGCAGCAGCGACTTGGCGAAGGTCTCGGCCATGCCCTGGCGGCTGGACGAGGCGCGGGGGCGCGAGGCGCGGGCCTCTTCGCGTTCTTCCCGGGCCCGTTCGCGCTCGCGCACCTTCTCCTCGGCCGCTCGCTGGCGTTCGGCCTCGGCGGCGCTGGCGGCGGCGGCGGCGTCCTTCTGGGCTTGGGCGGCGCGGCCCTGCAGGGTCTCGTAGGCCGAGGCGCGGTCCTGGGCGGTGTCGTAGAGGCCGGCCACCGGGCTCTTGGCGATGGCGGCGGCGCGCTCTTCCGGCGTCAGGGGCCCGAGGCGCGAGGCCGGCGGGCGGATCAGGGTCTTCTGCACCACGCAGGGTGCGCCCTTGGCGTCGAGCACCGAGACCAGGGCCTCGCCCACGCCCAGGGCCTGGATGGTCTCGGCCGTGTCGAAGGCCGGATTGACCCGGAACGACTGGGCCGCCGCCTTCAGCCCCTTCTGGTCGGCGGGGGTGTAGGCGCGCAGGGCGTGCTGCACGCGTGCGCCCAGTTGGCCCAGCACCGCGTCGGGAATGTCGGCCGGGTTCTGGGTGACGAAATAGATGCCCACGCCCTTGGAGCGGATCAGGCGCACCACCTGCTCGATCTTTTCCAGCAAGGGCTTGGGCGCATCGTTGAACAGCAGGTGCGCCTCGTCGAAGAAGAACACCAGCTTGGGCTTCTCCGGATCGCCCACCTCGGGCAGCTCCTCGAAGAGCTCCGACAGCAGCCACAGCAGGAAGGTCGAATAGAGCTTGGGCGACTGGATCAGCCGGTCGGCCGCCAGCACGTTGACATAGCCGCGCCCGGCCACGTCGGTGCGCATGATGTCGGCCAGGTTCAGGGCCGGCTCGCCGAAGAAGTGCTCGGCCCCCTGCGTCTGCAGGGTCAGGAGCTTGCGCTGGATCGCGCCCACCGTGGCGGCCGAGACGTTTCCGTACTGGGTGCCGATCTCGCCGGCGTTGTCGGCCACGTACTTCAGCGCCGCCTGCAGGTCCTTCAGGTCGAGCAGCAGCAGGCCGTCCTGGTCGGCGACGTGGAAGGTGATGGTCAGCACCCCCTCCTGCACGTCGTTCAGTTCCAAGAGGCGCGACAGCAAGAGCGGACCCATCTCCGAGATGGTCGTGCGGATCGGGTGACCCTTCTCGCCGAACAGGTCCCAGAAGATGGTCGGCGGCGCGGCCGGGGTCAGGGTGATGTCCATCGAGGCGGCGCGGGCCTGCATCTTCTCGTTGGGCGTCCCCAGCGCGGCGACGCCCGAGAGGTCGCCCTTCACGTCGGCGGCGAACACCGGCACGCCCGCGTCGGCGAAGGCCTGGGCCATGACCTGCAACGTCACCGTCTTGCCGGTGCCGGTGGCGCCGGCCACCACGCCGTGGCGGTTGGAGCGGTCCAGCCGCTGGGTGACGGGGCCCTCACCCAGGCCCCCCTGAGAAAGGCCAATGAGGATCTCGCCTTCGCCGATCGCCAGGGTCATGCGCAACTTCCCTTCATCTAGGAGCTTTAAGCCTAGCTCCGGCCTTGTCCTTCGCCAATTGGGCTGAACAATGGTCCCCAAGACTTACGCGAACAGAGATTCCCGTCGATGACGACCTTCACGCCTTCGATCACCAGCCGCAACGCCGTCGTCTTCCTGGCGGTGGTCGCGGCCGGCGCGGCCCTCTACTACATGCGCGGCATCCTCACGCCGCTGGTCCTGGCCATCTTCCTGGCCGTGATGATCGACAGCTTCGCCCGCGTGCTGACGGTGCGGGTGCCCAAGTTCCCGCAGAAGCTGGCCCTGCCGACGGCCATCGTGCTGTCGCTGCTGCTGTTCGGCGGCTCGGTGTGGATCGTGGTCGAGAACGGGGCCGGGTTCGTGGGCCAGGCCAAGGCCTACGCCCCGCGGCTCAACGAGGTGATCGCCAAGATCGCCGGCCTGGTCGGCGTGCGTGTCGCGCCCACGCTCGACGACCTGATCGCCCAGCTCAATCCGCAGCAATATGTCGGCGCCATCGCCGGCAGCCTGCAGAACTTCGCCTCCAACGCCGTGCTGGTGCTGATCTATCTGGGCTTCATCATCGCCTCGCGCCGGGGTTTCTCGCGCAAGATCGTCGCCCTGTTTCCGCACCACGCCGAGCGCGACCAGTCGGTGGCCTTGTTCCAGCGCATCCGCAACGGCGTCGAGCAGTACCTGTGGATCCAGACCGTCACCGGCCTGATGATCGCCGTGGCCGCCTGGGCGGTGATGGCCCTCGTGGGGCTCGACAACGCCTTCTTCTGGGCCTTCCTGATCTTCATCGCCGCCTACATCCCGATCATCGGCGGGGCCATCGGCTGCATCCTGCCGCCGCTGTTTGCTCTGGTGCAGTTCCCCCACAGCCTGCTGCCGGCCCTGATCCTGGCCGGTTCGCTGCAGGTGATCTTCTTCGTGGTCGGCAATGTCGTGCTGCCGCGCATGCAGGGCGACAGCCTCAACATGGACCCCACCGTCGTGCTGCTGTCGCTGGCCGTCTGGGGCGCGCTGTGGGGCGGCATCGGCATGTTCCTGTCCACGCCCCTGACCGTGGCCCTGATGCTGATCCTGGCCCAGTTCGACGGCACCCGCTGGATCGCCATCCTGCTGTCGGAAGACGGCGACCCGACCAGCGAGCGCGCCACCGGACATGGCCCGGCCGGGGTCGCCAAACAGGGATCGGCGAGAAAAAAGCCAAGTTCGAAAAAAGGGGCTTAAATTTCCTGGAAGCGCTCCTATCTAGGTCTGGTACCGGGAGCCCCCCAATCCCGGTCCCGCGCGACGCCAGCCTGCTTTACCTGGCGCGTCGAACGCGGAAAACGCCCGCCGCCCCCCAAGGCGGGCCTGCGCCGCCGGTCTCCCCCCACCGGCGGCGCTTCCGTGTCCGGAGCAGCGGTTCCGAACAATCCACGGCCAGGACGCCCGGATAGAAATGTGGGTGGCGCTTCCTTCGGAATTCAGCAGTTTAGGCAAAATATTGTTCGGTTCTCGGGCGTGTCGGTTGAACGCGCACGGGAAAGGGCTAGGTTGTCGCCAAAAATTCGCGAGGAAATCCCATGGTCGGCGATAGTGACCGCAAGGCGAACCAACAGGCGTCCAGCGCCCAGGGCACGGCTCTGAGCGCGGCTCTGGAAACGGCTTTCGGCGGTGCGCTCACCCCTGCTCAGGCCCAGTTCGCGGCGCTGGCCGCCGAAGACTGGTCGGCCGAAGAACTGCCCGGCGTGCAGGCCGGCGACGTGGCCGCCGAACTGGCCGGCCTCTACCGTTTCGCCGAAGCCTCGGCCAACGAGGCCCTGGCCCTGCGCGTGCGCACCGCCAAGGGCGGCGACGTCCTTGAGATCGTCCAGCCCGACCGCCCCTTCCTCGTCGATTCGATCATGGGCGCCATCGCCGAGACCGGTTTCTCGGTGCGCGCCATGTTCCACCCGATGGTCGAGCTTCTCGGCCAGCGCCGCTCGCTGATCCAGGTGTGGCTGGAGCCCGTCGGCGCCGACCGTGAAGAGGCCCTGCTGACCGCCGTCCGCGACGCCCTGGCCGACGTCCACCGCGCCGTCGACGACTTCGACGCCATGCGCGCCCTGATGCGCCGCACGATCGACGAGCTGCGCGGCGCCCAGGTCGAACTGCCCGCCGAGGAGCGCGCCGAGGGCGTGGACTTCCTCGACTGGCTGGAAGGCGACCACTTCGTGTTCCTGGGCGCGCGGGTCTACGAATATCCCCGCACCGCCGACGGCGGCTATGCGGCCGAGGAGCCGCTGTACCAGCCCGAGGGCAGCCTGGGCGTCCTGCGCGACCAGACCCGCACCGTCCTGCGCCGCGAGAGCGAGCCGGCGATCCTGTCGCCGCAGGTGCGCGACCACCTGCTGCTGGGCGCCCCGCTGGTCGTGGCCAAGTCGAACCTGCGCTCCAAGGTCCATCGCCGCGGCTACATGGACTACGTCGGCGTGCGCCGCTACGGCGCCGACGGCAAGCCCTCGGGCGAGGTCCGGTTCGTCGGCCTGTTCACCGCCGAGGCCTACGAGACGCCGGCCCACGAGGTGCCGCTGATCCGTCGCAAGGTCGAGCACGTCCTCGACCGGGCCGGCAAGGATCCCGACAGCCACAACGGCAAGCGTCTGCGCAACATCCTCGAGACCTGGCCGCGCGACGAGCTGTTCCAGATCGAGGAGGGCGACCTGCTCTCCATGGCGCTGGGCGTGCTGCACCTATACGACCGCCCGCGCGTGCGCCTGTTCACCCGCCGCGACCCGTTCGACCGCTTCATCTCGGCCCTGCTGTTCGTCCCGCGCGAGCGCTATGATTCCGGCGTGCGCCAGCGCGCCGGCGACCTGCTCAGCCAGGCCTTCGACGGCCGCGTCTCGGCCTATTATCCCAGCTTCTCCGACGCCCCCCTGGCCCGGGTGCACTACATTCTCGGCGTCAAGCCGGGCGTGCATCCTGAGCCGGACCTGGCCGCGCTGGAAGCGGCCATCGCCGAGACCACCCGCACCTGGGACGACCGCTTCGAGGCCATCGTCCGCGAGCGCGGCGCCACCCGCCCGGTGGTCGACACCCTGGCCCGCTGGGCCGGCGCCTTCCCGCCCGGCTATCGCGACCAGTACGACGCGCCCGAGGCCCTGGCCGACATCGCCGTCGTCGACGACCTGAAGGCCGGCGAGGCCGTGCGCGTGCGGGCCTTCCGCCGCGACGGCGACGACGCCATGACCTTCCGCTTCAAGCTGTATCGCCCGGGCGCGGCCGCGCCGCTGGCCGACGTGCTGCCGATCCTCGAGCACATGGGTCTGAAGGCCCTGATCGAGGACGGCTTCAAGCTGAAGCCCGCCATCGACGGCCTCAAGGCCCCGACCTGGGTCCATGAGTTCGTGCTGCGCGACGAGCAGGGCGAGCACCTGTCGTTCGCCGACATCAAGAGCGCCTTCGAGGCCGCCTTCGTCGCCATCTGGACGGGCAAGGCCGAGAGCGACGGCTTCAACCGCCTGGTGCTGGAGCTCGGCGTCGACTGGCGCGAGGCCGCCCTGGTGCGCGCCCTGGCCCGCTATCGCCAGCAGACGGGTCTCGACCCGTCGCAGGCGGTGCAAGAGGCCGCCCTGGCCGATAATCCGGGCGTCGCGCGCCTGATCCTGGATCTCTTCCGCATCAAGTTCGATCCGGCCATCGCCGCCGACCTCGCCGCGCGCAAGGAGCAGGCCGCCGCCGTCGCCGACAAGATCACCGAGGCCCTGCAGGCGGTCGAAAGCCTCGACGCCGACCGGGCCTTGCGCCGCATCGCCGCCCTGGTGGGCGCCATCCAGCGCACCAACTTCTACCAGGCGGGCGAGGACGGCGGTCACAAGCCGCACATCAGCTTCAAGATCGCCTCGCGCGAACTGGCCGACCTGCCGGCGCCCAAGCCCTATCGCGAGATCTTCGTCTCGGCCCCGCACGTCGAAGGCGTGCACCTGCGCTTTGGCCCCGTCGCCCGCGGCGGCCTGCGCTGGAGCGACCGCCGCGACGACTTCCGCACCGAGGTGCTCGGCCTGGTGAAGGCCCAGCAGGTCAAGAACGCGGTCATCGTACCGGTCGGCTCGAAGGGCGGCTTCTATCCCAAGCAGCTGCCGCGCGGCGGCGACCGCGACGCCATCCAGGCCGAGGCCATCCGCGCCTACAAGACCTTCCTGTCGGGCCTCTTGGACATCACCGACAACATCGACGCCGACAACCAGGTGATCGCCCCGCCGGCCGTGGTCGCCCACGACGGCGAGGATCCCTACCTGGTCGTCGCCGCCGACAAGGGCACGGCCACCTTCTCCGACATCGCCAACGGCCTGGCGGAATCCTACGGCTTCTGGCTGGGCGACGCCTTCGCGTCGGGCGGCTCGGTCGGCTACGACCACAAGGTCATGGGCATCACCGCCCGCGGCGCCTGGGAGGCGGTCAAGCGCCACTTCCGCGAACTGGGCAAGGACATCCAGGCCGAGCCCTTCACCGTGGTCGGCGTCGGCGACATGTCGGGCGACGTGTTCGGCAACGGCATGCTGCTGTCCAAGCAGACCAAGCTCCTGGCCGCCTTCGACCACCGTCACATCTTCCTCGATCCCGATCCGGATCCGGCCGTCTCGTGGGCCGAGCGCGACCGCATGTTCAAGCTGCCGCGCTCGTCCTGGGCCGACTACGACGCCAGCAAGCTCTCCAAGGGCGGCGCCATCGTGCCGCGGAACCAGAAGGAGATCCCGCTGTCGCCTGAGGTCCAGGCCATGCTGGACCTGAAGGCCGCCAGCGTCTCGCCGGCCGAGCTGATGACCGCGGTCCTCAAGTCGCGCGCCGAGCTGCTCTATCTCGGCGGCATCGGCACCTATGTGAAGGCCAAGGGCGAGACCAACGCCGAGGCCGGCGACAAGGCCAACGACGCCATCCGCGTCAACGGCGCCGACCTGCGGGTCAAGGTGGTGGGCGAGGGCGCCAATCTGGGGCTCACCCAGGCCGGCCGCATCGAGTTCGCGCAAAACGGCGGCCACTCGAACACCGACGCCATCGACAACAGCGCCGGCGTCGATAGCTCCGACCACGAGGTCAACATCAAGATCCTCACGGGTCTCCTGGAGCGCTCGGGCGAGCTGACCCGTCCCGACCGCAACACCCTGCTCGCCTCGATGACCGACGACGTCGCCCATCACGTGCTGGAGCACAACTACGACCAGACCCTGGCGCTGACCTTGCTCGAAAGCGACAGCGCCGAGGAACTGGAGGCCCACGCCCGCTTCATGAGCGAGCTGGAAGCCCGCGGCCGCCTGGACCGCAAGGTCGAGGGCCTGCCCGAGGCCGCCGTCCTGGCCGATCGCGCCCAGGCCAAGAAGGGCCTGACCCGCCCGGAACTGGCCGTGCTGCTGGCCTACGGCAAGCTTGATCTGTTCGACGACATCATCGCCTCGCGCGCGCCGGACGATCCCTGGTTCGAGACCACCCTGCGCGGCTATTTCCCGGGGGCGCTCGATAAGTACGCCGGCGCCATGCAGAAGCACCGTCTGAAGCGCGAGATCATCGCCACGGTGGTCGGCAACCAGATGGTCAACATGTGCGGCCCGACCTTCCCGAGCCGCCTGAAGGCCGCCGCCGGCTGCGACGTCGAGGCCCTGGTCGTCGGCTTCGCCGCCGCCCGCGAGATCCTGGGCGTCGACGCCCTGTGGGACCAGGTCTCGGCGCTGGACAACCAGGCCGAGGCCGAGGGCCAGACCGCCCTCTACAAGGCTTTGGCCTATGCGCTGCGCAGCCTGACCTTCTGGCTGGCCCGCCGGGCGTTCCGCGACAAGGCCAGCGTCCAGCAGCTGGTCGAGGCCTATGGTCCGTCGGTGGCGGCCCTGAAGGGTCTCACCCCGGCCATCCTGTCCAGCTTCGAGCAGAAGACCACGGCCAAGCGCGCCAAGGCCTATGTCGCCGACGGCGCGCCGCAGGCCCTGGCCGAAGCGGTGGCCGCCCTGCAGCCGGTGACCACGGCCGCCGACCTCGTCGACCTGGGCAACGCGTCCAGCTGGTCGGTCGAGAACGTCGCGCGCCTCTATCACCAGGTCGGCGCGGCGCTGGGCTTCGACCGCCTGCGTTGGGCGGCCGGCCAGTTCGTCGGCGGCGACAGCTTCGAGCGCCTGGCCGTGCGTCGCCTGATCGAGGACCTTTTGTTCGAGCAGGCCGCCATCACCCAGGCGGTGCTGAAGTTCGCCGCCAACGCCCAGGCCGGCGACGACGAGAGCTCGGCCAAGGCCGCGGTGGCCTCCTGGGCCGCCCTGCGCGCCGACCGCGTCAAGGCCGCCAAGCGCACGGTGGAGGACATCGAGCAGGCCGGTGGGGGCTGGACCTTCGCCAAGCTCACCATCGCCAACGCGGCGCTGCGCGAACTGTCGGTGCAGGGGTAATACTCGGCGGGCTGAAACTCACCTTTCAGCCCGTCACGCCCGCCCTCGTGTCGGCAAGAGCCGGCCCGCTTCCGCGCAGGCTCGACCTGTACGAGCGATGTGCGCCCAAGGTAGAGTTTCCCCGACCGTGAATCACGGTCCTTCGTCGGGGACGTCACCTAATGCAGAAGATCCTGGCCGCGCTCGCGGTCGCCTCGACCTGCGCGCTCGCCGCGCCGGCCGCGCAGGCCTCCGTCGCCCAGTCGGGCACGGTCTACCAGATTACCATCACAGGCACCGGCGTCGTTTATTTCTGGCAGCGTGGCAGCCGCAGCGCCCAGCCGGCCTGCAGCGCCTCGTTCCCGGGGCGGTGGTCGTTCAGCACCGGCACCTCGGCCGGTCAGGCGATGCTGGCCCTGCTTCTGTCGGCCAACGCCAGCGGCAAGCCGGTGGTCGTGGCTGGCAAGAGCCTCTGCGACGTCGCCGGCGACACCGAGACTGTCGACTACGTCTATATCGCCGACTGACCGGCCGCTTTGGGCTGACGCCGCCCGCGACGCAGGCCACCATCCCGCTGACTTCGGGGGATCCATGGCCGCTGACAAAGACCGCATCATCCTGCTCGACGCCCTGCGGGGGCTGGGCGTGCTGGGCATACTGCTGTGCAACGCGCCGGGCTTTGCGTTCCCGATGGCGCTCAGCGACAGCGTCCGCGCCTGGCCGTTCGGGACCGGTCCCGAGACCATATCGGTGTGGCTGGTCACCCAGTGGCTGTTCCAGCGCAAGTTCGTGACCCTGTTCTCGATGCTGTTCGGCATCTCGATGTTCCTGGTCGGCGGCGAGAAGGGACCGGGAGGGAAGGGCGGGGTGCTGTATCGGCGCCTGGGCTGGCTCCTGGTGTTCGGGATCGTCCACGGTTTCGCGATCTGGTGGGGCGACGTGCTCCTGAGCTACGCCCTGGCCGGCTTCGCCGTGGCCCAGGCCCGCTCGTGGCCGGCCCGCAAGCTGCTGTCCTGGGGGATCGGCCTGTGGATCGCCTTCAGCCTGCTGATCATCGGTGGGCTTTCGGCGCTGGCCTTCTCGCCCCCCGCCGACCTCGCCGCCGAGGCCGGCCGCGAAGCCGCCCGGGGCGCGGCCGCCATCGCCGCCTATCGCGGCGACTTCATGTCGTCCATGACGATCAACGCCGCCGAGCGGCTGGAAAACCTGCCCTATGAGCCGATCATCTTCCTGCTGACGACCGCCCTGATGATGATCGGCCTGGGCGCCTACAAGAAGGGGGTGTTCACCGGTCAGGCCTCGGGCCGCACCTACGGCGTGCTGATCGCGATCGGCCTTGCGGCGCTGGCCCTGGTCGGCTGGCCGCATTTCGCCTTCGTGCTGGGCGGCATGCAGGACCGCGACTTGCGCCTTGCCGAGGGCCTGCAGACGGTCACCGCGCCGCTGACCACCCTGGCCTATGTCGGGCTGATGGCGCTGGCGGCGCGCTCGGCGGGGTTCTGGCGCAAGATCCCCGCCGTCCTGGCGCCGGTCGGCCAGATGGCCTTCACCAACTACATCGCCCAGTCGCTGGTCATGACCGCCATCTTCTACGGCGGCCGGGGCCTTGGCCTCTATGCCCGCCTCGACCGTCCGGCCCTGGCCCTGATCGTCGTCGCGCTGTGGATCGCCCAGGTTCTGTGGTCGCGCTGGTGGCTGGAGCGCTTCGCCATGGGCCCGCTGGAATGGGTCTGGCGCCGGCTCTATCGGGGACCGACGCGGCTGCGGCGCTAGATTGGATGCTCCCCCTGAAGGGGGAGCTGTCGCGGAGCGACTGAGGGGGAAGTGCTTGCTGAAAGCGGCCAGCGCCTCGGCAACTGAAACGGCCCCCTCCGGCCCTTCGGGCCACCTCCCCCAAAGGGGGAGGATCTTCCTTCCCCGAATAACCACGTGCGTCATAAGGTTGTCGCGGGCCGCCGCTAACGCCACCGCAAGACGTCGCGGGCGTCCTGTCGGGGAGTGCGTTGCAATGAAGATCGATCGTCGCGGGCTTCTGGCCCTGCTCGGCACGGGCGCGGCTACGCCGGTCGCCGCCGCCGTCGCCAAGACCTTCGAGGGCGAGGTCGTCTTCGCCCACGGCCTGGCCTCGGGCGATCCGCTCACCGACCGCGTGATCCTTTGGACCCGCGTTTCGGCTGAGGGCGCCACCGCTCCCGTCGCCCTGCGCTGGGACGTCGCGACCGACGAAGGCTTCAAGACCATCGTCGCCCAGGGCCAGACCCAGACCGACGCCGGCCGCGACTGGACGGTCAAGGTCGACGCGACGGGCCTGAAGCCGGGCACGGACTATCACTTCCGCTTCCGCCCGCTGAAGGCCGGCAAGCCGGTCGGTGAGGGGATCACCGGTCGCACCCGCACCCTGCCGCAGGGGTCGGTGAAGGACGTGGTCCTGGCCGTGGCCTCCTGCTCGCTCTATCCCAACGGCTACTTCACCGCCTACGACGCCATCGCCAGGCTGCCGCGCGTCGACGCGGTGCTGCACCTGGGCGACTACATCTACGAGTACGGCGGCGGTCCCAAGGACTACGGCATGAACTCGCCGGTCGCCGCCCAGCGCCAGCCTGATCCGCCGCACGAGATCGTCAGCCTTGGCGACTACCGCCGTCGCCACGCGATCTACAAGACTGACCCGATGCTGCAGGCCGCCCACGCCCGCGCGCCCTGGATCGTGGTCTGGGACGACCACGAGACCGCCAACGACAGCTGGGTCGGCGGCGCCGAGAACCACGACCCGGACAAGGGGGAAGGCGAATGGGCCGCGCGCAAGGCCGCCGCCCTGAAGGCCTATTACGAGTGGATGCCGATCCGCGAGCCCTCGGCCGGAACCCTGCCCGAGGCCGCCTGGCGCCGCTTCCAGTTCGGCGACGTCGCCACCCTCTTGATGGTCGAGACCCGTCTCACCGCCCGCACCGAACAGCTGGACTACGCCAAGGACCTGGCGTTCTCGGCCGACGGCAAGCCGCAGGTCGAGGCCTTCGTGGCCAAGTGGAAGGATCCGTCCCGCCGGATGATGGGCGAGGGCCAGGAGCAGTGGCTGGCCCGCGAGGTCGAGGCCTCGGTCAAGGCCGGCACGGCCTGGCAGGTGCTGGGCAACCAGGTGGTGATGGCCCGCGTCGCCGCCCCCAATCTCAAGGCCACCATGGGCCCTGAGAAGTTCGACGCCATGGTCGCGGCCCTGCCCGACTACGCCAGGGGCCGGGTGGCCAAGAGCGTGGCCATGTCGGCCTTCGACATCCCGTCCAACCTCGACGCCTGGGACGGCTATCCGGCCGATCGCCGGCGGGTCTACGACATCTTCAAGGCCAGCAAGGCCGCGCCGATCGTGCTGGCCGGCGACAGCCACATGTTCTGGGCCAACGAGCTGTGGGACGACGCCGGCTCCACCCGCGTCGCCGCCGAGTTCGGCGCCACCTCGGTCACCTCGCCCGGCTACGGCGACCTGATGCCCGGCGCCCCGATCGGCGAGGCCTTCGTCCAGCGCAATCGCGAGGTCAAGTACGCCCACCCCAGCGCCAAGGGCTTCGTGCTGCTGACCCTGGAGAAGGGCCGCGCGACCGGCGAGCTGGTGGCGGTCTCGACCATCCTGTCGACCGACTACACGACCAGCGTCCTCAAGACCTTCGTCGTCACCCCGGCGGATGGCGGCGGGGTGCAGGCGCTGTCTGAAATCCCGCTCTCATAGAGAGAGGGATCTCGATCAACGCCGCTCCAGCGCCAGCTTCAGCCCGAACGCGATGAACACCCCGCCGCTGATGCGGTCGAGCCACCTCACCACGGCGGCTTCCCGCAGCAGGCCGGCCAGCGGCGCGGTGGCGGCGATCAAGAGGCCGGCCCAGGCCAGGCCAAGCAGGACGTGGATCCCGGCCAGCAGCGTGCCGAACACTGCGGGGCTGGCGCCGGCGGGCGTGAACTGCGGCAGGAACGAGATGTAGAACACCCCGACCTTGGGATTGAGCAGGTTGGTGAAAAGGCCGCGCCGGAACGAGTCCGCCAGGCCGCCGCCGGTGGGCGACACCGCGCCCGGCTCGAAGCGGTCGCGGGGCTTCCACACCATCTTGACGCCCATCCAGACCAGATAGGCCGCGCCGGCCCATTTCAGCGCCGTGTAGGCCAGCTCCGAGGCGGTCAGCAGCGCGCCGGCCCCGAAGGCTGCGGCCATGCCCCAGACCAGGCACCCCATGCCGATGCCCATGGCGGCCGCCGCTGCCCGGCGCGGGCCTTCGGTGGCGGCGCTGCGCAGCACCAGGGCGGTGTCGAGGCCCGGGGTGATGGTCAGCAAGGACGCGGCCAGGGTGAAGGCCAGCAAGGCCTCAGGCGTGGTCATGGACGTGCTCTTCCTCGCGCTCGACCAGCTGGCCGTTCTCCCAGACCCGATAGAAGCACGAGCGGAACCCCACGTGGCAGGCCCCGCCGTCGCCCTGCGGCCGCACCTTGATGACCACGGCGTCCTGGTCGCAGTCGATGCGCACCTCCGAGACCATCTGCAGCTGGCCGCTGGTCTCGCCCTTCTTCCACAGGCCGTTGCGAGAGCGGCTGAAATAGTGGGCCACGCCGGTGTCCAGCGTCAGCTTCAGGGCCTCGTCATTCATCCAGGCCAGCATCAGGATCTCGCCGGTGTCGGCGTGCTGGGCCACCGCCGCCACCAGACCGTTGGCGTCGAAGCGCGGGGCAATGACGGCGCCCCGTTCCAGGGCCTGCTTGTCGGGGGCGGAGGGGAAGATCTGGCTGGTCATCAAAGACATATGGCGCATCACCCCTGGTTTGGGCCAGAGCGTGATAGCCGAAAGCGCGGGCGGTTTCGGCGGCCATCACGCTCCAGAGGTCGAGCTGGAGCCTTTCTGGTTCAAAAGGTTCCCTTTGGAACCGAAAGGCTCTAGCCTCCGCGCACCGGCGGGGGACGGGAACGACAGGGACGATGGACCTCAAGTCCAGGATCAAGGACGGCGTGGCGGTTCTGGACCGCCGGATGCGTCCATGGGCTCAGCGCTCGAAGGCCAATGAATGGGCCTACGAGTTCCTGCTGTTCGGCCTGAAGCAAGCCTGGGCCTGCCTGTTCGGCGGCCTGATGCTGGTGCTGCTGGTCGGCACCTACCTGTTCTGGCCGCATGACGCGGCCCTGGCCCGCTACGACTTCCTCGTCATCGCCTCGGTCGCCATCCAGGCGATGCTGATCCTGCTGAAGCTCGAGCGCTGGGACGAGGCGGCGGTGATCGCCATCTTCCACCTGGTCGGCACGGCCATGGAGATCTTCAAGACGGCCCACGGCTCGTGGATCTATCCCGAGGCCAGCGTGCTGCGGATCGGCGACGTGCCGCTGTTCACCGGCTTCATGTACGCCTGCGTCGGCAGCTACATCGCCCGCATCTGGCGACTGTTCGACATCACCTTCATCCGCTACCCGCCGTTCTGGAGCGCCCACGTCCTGGCGGTGCTGATCTATCTGAATTTCTTCACGCACCACTATGTCACCGACATGCGGCTGGGGCTGTTCGCCCTGTCGGCCCTGCTGTTTGGCCGCACCTGGTTCGTGTTCACGCCCGACCGGGTGCAGCGCCGCATGCCGATGCTGCTGGGCCTGATGCTGGTGGCGCTGTTCATCTGGCTGGCCGAGAACCTCGGCACCGCCGCCGGGGCCTGGATCTATCCCAGCCAGCGCGAGGGCTGGCATCTGGTGCCGATCGAGAAGCTGGGCGCCTGGTACCTGTTGATGACCATCAGCTTCGTGCTGGTCAGCCTCGTCCACCGCCCGCTCGACGCCTGCGTCGAACGCCTGCGCGAAGGCATCCGGGCGGCGGCCTGATCGCCGGAGAAACTTCGGCGGGAACGGCCCGGACGTGGTATAAAGGGTCATGCGCCGGAGAGCGCTATACGAGGCCCCGTTCGCGACGCCCTCGACCTGCTCGGCGATTTGTCGATCCCATCCGTTTCTGTTCATCGCCGCCGACGTTCGGCGCGAAACCCCCGTTGTCGGGGGCGCGACGACGCCTGCGACGCGCCTGGAGGATTTTCATGGCCCGTCTCAAGACCATCGACGAACGCCCGCCGCGCCTGGCGCGCGACCTGCGCCTGCTGGCGCTCTCCGACGCCCTGCGCCGCTACGCGGTCAGGCTCCAGCCCGACATCAACGCAGCCGGCCTGCTGGTCCACCGGGCCTTCGCGGCGGCCTTCGCCAAGCCGGTGCGCCCTGGCGGCGGCGAGGCGGCCAGAACGATGGAGGCCGGGCTGCGCGACCATGTCGACCGCAATCTGGCCGACGCCGATACCAAGGCTTCCTCCAACTCGACGGCGCCTCATGACCGATCGTGATCCTCCACGTCGTCCGCCTTTCGGCCGTCACGACTACGAGCTGACCTACGGCTGGCGGGACGAGGCGCTGAACGTGACCATCGGCGGCAAGCTGGCGACGCCGCCAGTTATCGGCGACGTCTACACGCTGGGTTCCCCAGACGGCATCCAGGACTTCACCGTGGTGCATCTCAGTCGTGAGGGCGGCCGCGGCTGGCTGGCCCGCTGCACGGCCACGCCCTACGACGGCCATGGAAGTGAGCGGTGAGCGACGATCTCGACCAACTGCGACGGGAGAACGAGTATCTCAGGCGTCGGAACGCCCAGCTGCAAGCCGAGGCCTCGGATCTGGCCAGCGAGGTTCTGCGGCTGCAGCAGCATTTGAGCCGCCTGGCCGTGCGCGCCGTCACGGCGCCCGATCCCCTGTCGGGAGGACAATAGATGGGCCTGCCGCCCCAACACGTCGCCGCCCTGCGCAACCTGGCGCGCAAGAAGCTTGGCCACGACGTCGACTGGATCAACATCTCCGACGCCCGGGCCCTGACCGACCAGGGGCTGGCTGAACGCGGCCGCACCGGCTGGGTGATCACCCCGGCCGGCGAAGCGGCGCTGTCGGCGCACGAACGGGGTTAAACGCCGGATCCTCCCCCTTTGGGGGAGGTGGCCCAGAGGGCCGGAGGGGGTAGCGCGGCATTGGCCATGAAACCCCCTCAGTCGCTTCGCGACAGCTCCCCCAGAGGGGGAGCATCTTTGCGGCCTACTTCCGCACCAGGTCCATGAACCGCTGCTGCAGGACCTTGTCGGTCTTGAACACGCCGCGGAACTGGGTGGTGATGGTCGAGACGTCGTGGTGGTGCACGCCGCGGGTCGACATGCACTGGTGCTCGGCGTCGATCAGTACGGCGACGCCGGCGGCCGAGAGGTGGTCCTCGATGGCGTCGGCGACCTGCATGGTCATGGTTTCCTGGGTCTGCAGGCGCTTGGCGTAGATTTCCACCAGGCGCGCCAGCTTCGACAGGCCCACGACCTTGCCGGTGGGCATGTAGGCCACCCAGGCCTTGCCCAGGAACGGCGCCATGTGGTGCTCGCAGTGGCTCTGCACGTCGATGCCGCGCAGCATGACCATGTCGTCATAGCCCTGCACGTCCTCGAAGGTGCGCGACAGTTCCTTGGCCGGGTCGCCGTGATAGCCGGCGAACCACTCGCCATAGGCGTCGACCACGCGCTTTGGCGTGTCGAGCAGGCCTTCGCGGTCGGGGTTGTCGCCCGCCCAGGCCAGCAGCGTGCGCACGGCGGCCATGGCTTCGTCGCGGGTGGGGCGCTGGGCGGGTTCAAGATCAAGACCGGTGTCGTCAGAGCCGATCAGGGTTCGCTCGCGGGTCAGGGCGTCCATGTTTTCGCGGGGTTTCTTTCCACGGGCTGAGTTGCGCCAGGACGCCTGTCGCCCTGGAATTACGCGTGCCACCCGTTCAAGGCGCGCCTTTCACGTCGCAAAGACGTGGTTCGAAGGCGCGCACCTCGCTATATGGGTCCGGTTTTTCGTTCCGACAACACCCTTCCGCTGCGTCAAGGCGACCGACTTTTCATGACCATCAGGCTCTACGACACCATGGCGCGCGAGAAGCGCGACTTCGTTCCCGCCGATCGTGACCGGGTGACGATGTATGTCTGTGGACCGACGGTCTACGGCTACGCCCACATCGGCAACTTCCGTCCGGTGGTGGCCTTCGACGTGCTCTTCCGCCTTCTGCGCCACGAGTTCGGCGACGAGGCGGTGGTCTATGCGCGCAACGTCACCGACGTCGACGACAAGATCAACAAGAAGGCCGCCGACGAGGGCGTCGAGATCAAGGTCATCACCGACCGCTATCTCGAAGCCTATCACCAGGACGCGGATGCTCTCGGCGCCCTGCGCCCGACGCTGGAGCCCAAGGCCACCGACCACATCGGCGCCATCGTCGAGATGATCGGCAAGCTGGTCGACAACCGCAGCGCCTACGCCGCCGACGGCCACGTGCTGTTCGACACCCAGAGCTTCCCCGACTACGGCCAGCTGTCCGGCCGGCCGCTGGACGAGATGATCGCCGGCGCCCGGGTCGAGGTCGCGCCCTACAAGCGCCACCCGGCCGACTTCGTGCTGTGGAAGCCGTCCAAGGAGAACGAGCCCGAGTGGGAAAGCCCCTGGGGCGCGGGCCGTCCGGGCTGGCACATCGAGTGCTCGGCGATGATCGACAAGCAGCTGGGCCTGCCGATCGACATCCACGCCGGCGGCATCGACCTGCAGTTCCCCCACCATGAGAACGAGGTGGCCCAGGGCCGCTGCGCGCACGGCCTGCCGACCTACGCCCGCTACTGGATGCACAACGGCTTCCTCGACATGGCCGGCGAGAAGATGTCCAAGAGCCTGGGCAACGTCATCATCCCGCACGAACTGGTCAAGACCGTGCCGGGCGAGGTGGTGCGCTGGGCCCTGCTGTCGGCGCACTATCGCCAGCCGCTGGACTGGACGCCCGAGCTCTTGGAACAGAGCCGCAAGTCGCTCGATCGCCTCTACGGCGCCCTGCGCCGCGCCAAGGACGTCGTTCCCGACCAGGCCGTCGAGGCCCCGCAGGAGGTGATGGACGCCCTCTGCGACGACCTCAACACCCCGGCCGCCGTCGCCAAGCTGTTCGAGGTGTCGAGCGCCATCGAGAAGGCCGTCACCGCCGGCGACCTGACCGAGGTGGCCATCCACAAGTCGCGCCTGCTCGAGGCCGGCGCCCTGCTGGGCTTCCTCCAGGCCGATCCCGACGCCTGGTTCGAAGGCGACGCCTCCGACGACCTCAAGGCCCAGGTCGAGGACCTGCTGGCCCGCCGCGTCGCCGCCCGCGCCGCCAAGGACTGGACCGCCGCCGACGCCATCCGCGGCGAACTCGACGCCCTCGGCGTCGTGGTCATGGACAGCCCGACGGGCGCGACCTGGCGGATGAAGGACTGATCACGCAAGAAAGGCCCCCTCCAAAGAGGGGGCCTTTTTCTTATCCGTAAAATCCCCGCGAAAGCGGGGACCCAGGCTTTTTCTGAAACCCGCGGTGCTCGACGACAAAACACCTGGGTCCCCGCTTTCGCGGGGATTTTACGGTGTTCTTGGTCGTCAGCAGTCTTACCGCGCCGTACTTCCCCCGTTCTCCGGATCGGGCGGCAGCCCGGTCTTCGGATCGCGGGGAACCGGCGCGAAGCCCTCGGCGATGAACAGGTCGGTCCGCCGGTTGCGCTTCTTGTCCAGGCGCACACGGACGATCTCGTCGCCCGAGTGGGCCCTGAAGTCCTGCTCGATCTTGGACCGGTAGACGCCCTCCAGGCTGGCGACCAGCGCCCGGCGGCCGTACTCCGGCGTCAGCGGGGCCTCGGTCTCGGCCTGGTTCTGCGGATGGGCCTCGTGCACCCAGATGCGCAGGGGCGGGGCGCCGAACGTGCCCCAGTAGTCGCGGCCGTAATAGGCCGCCACGTTGAACAGGAAGCGGTCGTCGACGGCCACCGCGGTCACGCCGACGCCGGCCTGCTCCTCGCGGGCCCGGTCGATGATCGCCTGCACCGTCTGGTCCCAGCCGCGCACGCGCTTGAAGGCGTTCGACAGCCCGATGCCGTCGGCCAGGCGCGGGTTGGTCAGGCAGGCCAGGAACAGGCCCGCGAACACGCCCTGCACCGCCAGGCCCGCGATCAGCCACTTGCGCGCGCCCCAGCGCATCATCCAGCTGGCCGCCAGCACCGAGCCGGCGACATAGGCGGCCGCCGCCCAGTTGGCGTTGGCGCGGCTGACGAAGGCCTGTCCGGCCACGGTCAGCAGCGGCGGCAGGGCAAAGCACAGCAGCAGCACGTCGGCCGGCTGCAGCTTGCGGCGCACCGCCAGCACGATCCCGCCGCCCAGCAGCACGCCGAAGGGCAGGGGGCCGAACACCCCGAACTGCGAGCCGACGAACTCGACCAGCTCACGCGGGTTGAACAGCGAGTGCGAGCCCCAGTTGGCGTTGGCGGCGGTGTGCTCGACCGTGGCGAACTTGTGGGCGGCGTTCCAGATCACGTTCGGCGCGAAGACGGCGATCAGTACGCCGAAGAAGGCCAGGGCCATCGGCCAGGTCCAGACCTTGCGGGCCTGCCGCGACAGGGCCAGGTGCGCGCCGATGCTGGCCAGCACGTAGACCGCCGCGTACTTCGACAGGAAGGCCAGGCCCAGGGCCCCGCCCAGGCCCGCCGCGACCAGCAGGCGCTGGCGGCCGGCCTGCGCGGCGGGCAGCGAGACATAGGCCCAGATCGTCAGGGCCAGGAAGAACAGCAGCGGCGCGTCTGTGCCGATCACCGCCGACGACAGGGCCACGCCCGGCATCAGGGCGTAGACCGCCGCGGCCGCCAGACCGGTCCAGCCGCCATAGAGCCGACGGGCGATGCGATGCAGCACCAGGGCCGTGGCGCCGTGCAGCAGCGGCGCGCCCACCCGCAGCCAGGCCTCGGCGTCGCCGCCGATCTGGGTGGTCAGCCAGATCACCCACGCGACCATCGGCGGCTTCGAATAATAGCCAAAGTCGAGGGTGCGCGACCAAAGCCAGTATTGGGCTTCGTCCGGGTACAACTCCAGCGGTGTCGAAAAAATCGCCAGAACCCGGACGATTGTCAGCAAGCCCACGGCGATGACCGTCAGGCGCCAGGCGCGGGCTTCGGAATCTGGGGCGGCGTAAGGGGTGGCGATCATGCGGACTTCTTACCGAAGTAAGTGAAATATGACTAATTCTTCCGCAAGCGTCGGAGGAATCTGGCGGTTTCTGGGCCATCGTGGCCTTTCCGTCACCAAACCTTCGAAATGTTTCGCTAAACCCCCAAAACGATGCGGTTTGATGCTCACTTTTTCGGGCTCGCGTCAAAGAATGAGGGGATCCTTGCATATGAAGACGAAAAAAATCGCCTGCCTGGCGTCGACCGCGCTGGTCGGCAGCCTGCTGGCGGCGACCGCCGCTTTCGCCCAGTCGACCGGCACCGACGCCGTCGAAGCCATCGTCGTCACCGCCACCACCACTCGCAACCAGAACGGCGCGATCGTCTCGCAGACCGTTCCGAAGTCGCGTTCGACCATCACGCAGGAGTTCATCTCCCGCCAGGTCCCCGGCCAGACCATCCTGGACTCGCTGAACCTGATGCCGGGCGTCAACTTCACCAACAACGACGCCTTCGGTTCGGCCGGCGGCGACATCAACATCCGCGGCTTCGACAGCCAGCGCGTCGCCCTGCTGCAAGACGGCATCCCGCTGAACGATAGCGGCAACTACGCCATCTATCCGAACCAGCAGATGGACTCGGAACTGATCTCCAAGGTCGACGTGAACCTGGGCACGACCGACGTCGACAGCCCGACGGCCGCGGCCGCCGGCGGCACCATCAACTACGTCACCCGCAAGCCGTCGGAAGACTTCGGCGCCACGATCGAGCTGCAAGGCGGCCAGCAGAACTTCCGTCGCTTCTTCGGCGTGATCGACACCGGCGCCATCGGCCCGCTCGGCACCAGCGCCTGGATCAGCTACGCGGAGTCGAAGAACGACATCTTCAACGGCCCGGGCAAGATCCACAAGAAGCAGTTCAACGCCCGCATCTACCAGCCGATCGGCGACAACGGCGACTTCGTCAGCCTGATCGCCAACTACAACGAAAACCGCAACAACTTCATCAACCGCATGTCGCTGGCGGCCTTCCAGGCCGGCACCGGCGTCGGCTACAGCAGCGCGGTTTCGGGCACCACTGCGGCCGGCGCCTGTAACCGGGCCATGCCGATCGTCGGCTCCGCCCAGGTCGATCTGAACACCGGCACCTGCTACAAGTACAACATCAACCCGTCGAACACGGGCAACATCCGCGGTCAGTCGCTGTTCCACATCGGCGAGAACCTGATCGTCACGGCTGACCCGTACTTCCAATACACCCTGGCCAACGGCGGCGGTCGCGCCCTGTTCCGGGAAGACGGCACCGGCACCGGCAACGGCTTCATCCGCGGCTCGGCCCTGACCGGCGGCCTGGACCTGAACGGCGACGGCGACACGCTCGACACCGTTCTGCTGTACGGCCCCAACATCACCAACACCCGCCGCTACGGCGTGACCTCGTCGGCGATCTGGAAGTTCTCGGACAGCCAGAGCCTGCGCGCGGCCTACACCTTCGACACGGCCAACCACCGTCAGACCGGTCAGTATACGAACTTCGACCTGCAGATGAACCCGGAGAACGTGTTCGGCGGCAAGGACGGTTACGGCCAGCCGATCAAGCTCTCGGACGGCAGCATCCTGCGTCGTCGCGACCGCGTCTCGGTGGCGACCCTGAACCAGTTCTCGGTGGAATACCGCGGCAAGTTCATGGACGACGCCCTGCTGGTGAACGTCGGCCTGCGCGCCCCGTTCTTCAAGCGCGAGCTGAACAACTTCTGCTACCAGGTCGACACGTTCAACGCCTACTGCACCAACCAGGCCCCGACCGCCGTCGCGGGCACTGACGACGGCAACGGCCAGACCCTGGTCACCCTGCCGGGTCAAGGTACGACCCAGTACGGCCGTCCGCGGAAGTTCAACCGCAAGTACGACGACGTGCTGCCGAACTTCGGCGCCAGCTACAAGCTGACCGGCGACCAGTCGGTCTACTTCAGCTACGCCCAGACCCTGTCTGCGCCGCGGACCGACGACCTGTACGACCGCAAGCTGACGGATCCGGATCCGGAAACCGCCAACGTCTACGACATCGGCTACCGCTACCAGAACTCGACCGTCCTGTTCGCGGCCTCGATGTATTACAACGACTTCACCAACCGCATCGAACGCGCGTTCAACGAGCAGGACAACATCGCCTTCTCGGTCAACGTCGGCGACGTGGTGCTGAAGGGCTTCGACGCCCAGCTGGGCATTCGTCCGGCTGACTACGTCGGCTTCTACGCCTCGTTCTCGTATGTCGACTCCGAGATCCAGTCGAACATCCCGGGCACCTCGGCCGGCACCACCCTGCCGACCAAGGGCAAGGAACTGTACGAAACCCCGAAGTACCAGGGCGGCATCCGCGTCGACTGGGACATCACCGAGGCCTTCAGCGTCGGCGTCCAGGCCAAGTACGTCGGCGAGCGCTGGACCAACCTGACCAACACCGAAAAGGTGCCGAGCTACGCTCTGCTGGACCTGGACGCGCGCTACACGCTCGAACAGTTCGGCGCGAAGGGCTCGTACATCCAGCTGAACGTCAAGAACCTGTCGGACGAGAAGTACCTCGGCGACCTGTCGGTGAACCCGTCGGGCACCGGCACCGGTCAGCCGGGCTACCCGCGGACCGTCATGGTCACCCTGCACGCCAAGTTCTAATCGAACCTGGACGCGTAAAGACGGGAAGGGCGGCTCTTCGGAGCCGCCCTTTTTCTTTTGTCGCAGCAATTTGCTAGAAGGCGCGCTTGACCCCCGGGCCATCCGGGGCCATCTGCGCCCCTCGTTTTGACCAGGTTTCGAAAATGACTCTCACCGTTCCCGCCGAGTGGGCTCCGCACCGCGCCATGTGGCTGGGCTTCCCGAGCCATGGCGAGCATTGGAAGGAAGATCTCGAGCAGGCCCAGAAGGAGGTCGCCGACCTCGCCCGGGCCCTGGCCGGTCCCGGCGGCGAGCGCGTGCGCCTGATGGTCGTCGGCGACGAGGCCGAGGCCGCCGCCCGCGCCCTGCTGTCCGACACCAGCGTCGAGATCGTCCGCGGCCAGTTCGGCGACATCTGGCTGCGCGACACCGGCCCGATCTTCACCGAGACCGCCCAGGGCCCCTCGGCCGCCGGCTTCAAGTTCAACGGCTGGGGCGGCAAGTACGAGCTTGAGGGCGACGAGATCGTCGCCGAGCAGATCGCCGCGGCCTCGGGCGTGGCGCTGGTCCGCAACGACTTCGTGCTCGAAGGCGGCTCGCTCGACCACGACGGCCTGGGCACGGTGCTGACCACCCGCCAGTGCGTGCTGAACGACAACCGCAACCCGGGCATGGACGAGGCCGCCATCACCGCCGCCTTCGCCGCCTCGATGGGGATCAAGAAGGTGCTGTGGCTGGGCGATGGTCTGCTCAACGACCACACCGACGGCCACGTCGACAACCTGGCGCGTTTCGTCGCCCCGGGGGTCGTGGCCTGCCCGATGGCCTTCGGCGCCGACGACCCCAACGCCGAGATCTATGCCGAGACCGCCCGCCTGCTGGGCGCTATGACCGACAGCCGCGGCTCGCCGCTGCAGGTCGTGCGCGTGCCCTCGCCGGGCCGCATCCTCGACGAGGACGGCGAGCCGATCCCGGCCTCGCACATGAACTTCCTGATCGCCAACGAGGCCGTGATCGTGCCGATCTACGCCGAGGAGTCGGGCGCCTTCGCCGTCGAGGTGATCAAGGGCCTGTTCCCCGAGCGCCAGGTCATCGGCCTGCCCTCGACCGCGATCCTCACTGGCGGTGGCTCGTTCCACTGCATCAGCCAGCAAGAACCCGGGGAGTAAGTCGACATGACCCGCACGCTCAGCGTCGCCGCCATCCAGACCTCCTACGGCCTCGACCTCGAGGCCAACATCAAGAAGACGGAAGCCTTCATTCGCGAGGCCGCCGCCGGCGGCGCGCAGGTGATCCTGCCGTCCGAGCTGTTCCAGGGTCCGTATTTCTGCGTCACCCAGGAAGAGCGCTGGTTTGCCGAGGCCCATCCGTGGCGCGAGCACCCGGTGGTCAAGGCGATCGCCCCCCTGGCGGGCGAGCTGGGCGTGGTCATCCCGATCTCGATCTTCGAGCGCGAGGGCCCGCACTACTTCAACAGCCTAGTGATGGCCGACGCCGACGGCTCGATGCTGGGCCTCTATCGCAAGAGCCACATCCCCGACGGCCCCGGCTACCAGGAGAAGTATTACTTCCGTCCGGGCGACACCGGCTTCAAGGTCTGGGACACGCGTTTCGGCCGCATCGGCGTCGGCATCTGCTGGGACCAGTGGTACCCCGAGGCCGCTCGCGCCATGGCCCTGATGGGCGCCGAGGCCCTGTTCTATCCCACCGCCATCGGCAGCGAGCCGCACGACCCGACCCTGATCACCACCAAGCCCTGGCAGCGGGCGATGCAGGGCCACGCGGTCAGCAACGTGATCCCGGTGATCGGCGCCAACCGCATCGGCTTCGAGCCGTGGGAGAACTATCCCACCGGCGGCCAGACCTTCTACGGCTCGTCCTTCGTGGCCGACCATCGCGGCGACCTGGTCTCGGAGCTGGGCACCAGCGACGAGGGCCTCGTCACCGGGACCTTCGACCTCGACTACCTGACGACGCACCGCGCGGCCTGGGGCTTCTTCCGCGACCGCCGGCCGGACCTCTACACCAGCCTGGCGAGCCCGCGCCCGACGGTGTGAGGCCCCTGAAGGGCGGCGCGCCTCAGGCCGCCGCCCGCTTCGCCAGCGCCTGGGCCAGGGATGGCCGGTGGCGCCGGCTGGCGGCCACCCGGCCGCCGTCGCTGAGCACCAGCACCGCGTCGCCCGCCGGCAGGTTCTCGACCGCGGTCACGGCCGCGATGTTGACCAGCCGCGAGCGGTGCGCCCGCACGAAGCCTGCCGCCTCCAGCCTCTGGGCCAGGCTCGCCAGCGTCGCCCGCATCAGCACCTTGCGCCCGCCCGCGACGTGCAGCTCCACATAGTTCCCCGCCGCCTCGGCCCACAGGATCTCGGCCACCGGCAGATAGCGGGTCTGGGCGCCGTCGCGCACCTCCAGCACGTCGGGCGCGGTGGTCGTCGCCTCCCGCGACTTGTCCCGCGCCGCCAGCAGCGCCCCCGCGCCCCAGCACAGCAGGCCCAGCAGCAGGTAGTTCAGGGCGTCGCGATAAAGGTCGCCCAGATAGCCGCCCCACGACTGGTTCAGGCGCGGATCCAGGCCCGCCGCCAGATAGGCCGGCGCCCGCAGCAGCCGCGTCAGGCCGTAATGCGCCAGTGAGACGAGGCACGCGAAGGCGGCGTGCAGGGCGGCGGCGGCGGGCAGCGACGCGCGGGGCGGGCGCAGGGTGGCGAAGGCGCGCGCGATCAACGGCGCCAGGGCCAGCCAGACCAGGGCGCTGCTGATCTCGTCCACCAGGAGCGTGAACAGCGACGCCGGCTGACCGGTGCGCGCCCTCTGGTCCAGCGTCTCGGCCAGGTTGCCCGCCACGGCCACCGCCAGCAGCCCAGCGGCGATCGCGTAGGGCGCCCAGAGTTCCGGTCTCAAGCGTTCCGGTCTCAAGCGTTCCGGTCTCAAGCGTTCCGGTCTCAAGCGTTCCGGCCTCAAGCGTTCCGGCTTCCAGCGTCCTGGCCTGTCGCCGTCGTTCGTCACGCCTGCTCCACCGCTCGTCCCATGCCCCCGACCGCCCATCCCGGCGACCCCGTCGCGCGCCCCTCGCCGGTGGCGCGTCCTTCGCCGCTGTCTATCTCGCGGCGCTGCGAAACAACAAGGGACGCCGCGCGATGTTCTTTCAACCCCTTCCCGAAGTCCCGCCGGCCCAGGTCGCGCCGGCCGGCGCCGAGACCTATCCGGCGGCCTTCTTCGCCGCCTTCGCGCCGCAGACCGCGCTCGACATGGTCCGGCGCGCGCCGGGCTTCCGCCTCGACCTCGGCGACGAGGGCGTGCGGGGCCTGGGCGAAGCCGGGGGCAACGTGCTGGTCGACGGGCGTCCGCCGGCGGCCAAGACCGGCGGGCTGGCGGCGGTGCTGGCGGCCATTCCCGCCGGCCATGTCGTGCGCATCGAGATCCTGCGCGGCGGGGCGGCGGGCGGCGATCTTCTGGGACGGGGCGTGCTGGCCAACATCGTCCGCGCGCCGCGTCCGGCGGGTCTTTCCGCCGAGGCGCGCGCCACCCTGGCCGACGGCGACGGGCTGGGCGGCGGCGCCGTCACCCTGTCGTTTCCGCTCGCCAGCTTCGATCTTTCCGCCACCACCACGCTGGACCTGACCGGCGGGCGTTCGCACGGAGACCGCGTCCAGGCCGACCTGCAGGGCGTCCGGACCGGCCGCCAGGCGCTGACCTACCGCACCGACTATCCGGAACTGTCCCAGCGGATGGCCCTTGACGGCGCCCTGGCCGGGGGGCGGCTGAAGGCCAGCGCCGCCTTGGCCGGCGCCCGCCTGTCCGAGGCCTTCGCCTTCGCCGAGCCCGGCGCGGCCAGTCGCTTTCCAAAGCGGACCCGCCGTTGGCGCGGCGAGCTCGGCGGCGACTGGAACCGGTCCCTGGAGGAGGGGCGGGGGCTGAAGCTGGCCGCGCTGGCCCGCTTCACCGATCTCGACGCCCGCTCCGACAGCGAGGCGGGGACCGATCCCCAGGCCCTGATCGTCGCCGATCGCTTCGAGAGCCGCTCACGGTCCCACGAGGTCGTCCTGCGCGGCGTCGTGACGGGCGGCGGCGCCTGGCGCTCGCAGGTCGGGCTGGAGGCGGCCTGGAACGATCTCGACAACCGCGCCGTCACCACCGTGTTCGGAAACGCGCCTCGCCGGTCCGAGCGCGCGGTCGCGGTGTCGGAGCTGCGTGGCGAAGCCTTCGCCGGCCTGGACGGCCGCCTGTCGCCGCGCTGGACCGTGAGCCTGGGCGCCGCCTACGAGGCCTCGGCCGTTCGCGCCGAGGCGCAGACCACCGGCCGCCGGGCCTTCGGTTTCTTCAAGCCGCGCCTCGTCGTCGCCTGGAAGCCCGGCGCGCGCGCCGACCTGAGGCTGTCGCTACGCCGCACGGTGGGCCAGCTGTCGTTCGGTGACTTCGCGGCTTCGGCCAACCTGGCCGAGGGCACGGCCGCGGCCGGCAACACCCGCCTGGGTCCCGACCACCGGGTCACCGCCGAACTGGCCTACGAGCGGCGCTTCGGCGCGCGCGGCGCCCTTGCCCTGAAGGCCGCCCACGACTGGCGCGGCGACGTGCTGGAGGACGCGGTCCTGACGTCGGGCGACTTTGGCCTCGTCAATGTCGACAAGGCCCGGGCCTGGCGGCTGTCGGCCGATCTCGACCTGCCGCTCGACGCGATCCTGCCTGGCGGCCTGGTCAAGCTGGGCTATGTCCGGCGCGGCTCGGATCTGCGCGATCCCGTCACCGGCCAGCGCCGTCGCCTCGACGAGGAGCAACCCCAGACCCTGAGCGCCTCGCTGCGCCAGGACCTGCCCGCCGCGCGCCTGTCGTGGGGGATCGACTACGCCGACGGCTATCGCCTGCGATCCTACTACGCCAACGAGACCCGCCTGCAGCGCCACGCCGCCGATCTCGGCGCCTTCGTCGAGACCACCCGCCTCTCCGGAACCCGCCTGCGCCTCCGCGTCGAAGGCCTGACCGGCGCCCGCAACACCTTCACCCGCCGCCTGCACGCCACGAGCCGCGCAGGTCCCGCCGCATCTGGCGAGACCTGGGACATCCAAACTCCGGCCACGGTGACCCTTTCAGCCAGCCGCGCATTCTGAGACGCACGGAAACGCGCGCGTGGGCAGCGTTCAGGGCCTTTATCGATGTCGGAAAGAGTCCTTGGTGGAGCCGAGGGGAATCGAACCCCTGACCTCCTCATTGCGAACGAGGCGCTCTACCATCTGAGCTACGGCCCCAAGGAAGCGCGGAGATACGGTGGCCTGGGGCGTCCGTCAAGCGGCAGTTGCGCACCTCGCGAAAACAGCGCGGCCTTGCCAGGGCGGGCGGGGGCGGGCAAGAAGCGGGGAGCTGGAGCCCGCCTGGTCCCGACGGTCCGTCGAAACCGGAGCGGCGGCTTCAAATCCGACATCCGGAGCATGGCGGGCGGCGCAAAGCGCTCATACATCCGACTGCCACGCTCTAGCCTGGAACGCACATGGCCCCGCTGATCTACTTCGTCTTCTTCATCCTCAACGCCCTGCTGGACCTGCTGAAGTGGGCGGTGATCATCAGCGCCATCATCAGCTGGCTGGTGGCCTTCGACGTCATCAACCTGCGCAACAACGCGGTCTATCAGATCAGCCGCTTCCTCGACGCGGTGACGCGGCCGCTGCTGGCTCCGCTGCGCAAGGTGATCCCGCCGCTGGGCGGCGTCGACATCACCCCGATCATCCTGATCCTGGTGATCATCGGCGTGCAGAGCTTCCTGCTGTTCCCGCTGCGCAACACCCTGCTGGGCATCCTGGGCTGATCCCGTCGTGAGCGGCGTCGCCGTCCTGGCCGTGCGCCTGACCCCGCGCGGCGGGCGCGACGCCATCGACGGCTGGGCGGCCGACGCCGACGGCCGGCCCTATCTGAAGGTGCGGGTCAGCGCCCCGCCGGTCGAGGGCGAGGCCAACGCCGCCCTCGTCGCCCTGATGGCCAAGCGCCTTGGCCTGCCGCGCTCGGCCGTGCGCGTGGCCGCGGGAGCGACCGCCCGCCTCAAGCGCCTGGAGATCGAGGGGCTGTCGCCCGGGGATCTCGAACGCCTGATCGGCGCCCCCGCCTGATCGTTTCCCGGGCCGGGGTGCGACCAATCGCCCGGCAGCCCCTTACCGCCCTCGCCAAGCCCCGATCCGGCGTGCCATTGAGAGAATGGCGTTCTTTCACGCCCTCTTAGCGTCTGCCGCCCATAGTGCGGGCGGGACATTCCAGGGTTCGAGGCCAGCGGGGGCTGCGCTATGCGCGGAAGGGCCATCAACGCGAAGGATCGCCAGGTCGCGATCGTCCACGCCGCCGCGGCGCGGCGGGGCAACGTCTATCTGCGCCTGGTCGCCACCTTCTCGATCGCCGCCATCCTGCACGTCTTCATCGGCATGAAGTGGGTCTGGGCCTGGGCGGCGGTCTATACCGCGGCCCAGTTCTTCGAGCTGTGGCTGTTCCGCAAGCTGAAGGCCGCGCCCGAGCGGTTCCTGACCGGCTGGCGGGCCTGGTCCCTGGCGATCATGCCGGCCGTCACCTCGATCATCTTCGGGGCTCTCGCCCTGCCGCTGTTCGCCTCGCACCAGCGCTTCGCCCCCACCCTGGGCGGCATGCTGCTGGCCGGGGCGCTACTCAACGTCATCGTCGTCAATGTCAGCCTGCGGTCGGCGACCCTGGCGGCGGCGATCCCGCACGTCGTCTACCTGCTGATCGCGCCGTTCATCGGCCGGGCGGCCAATCCCGAGGCCCCGCTGGCCAACGCCCTGTGGTTCGGGGTGCTGCTGCTGATCGTCTCGGTCACGGTCGCCGCCCGCACCCTGGAGGCCGCGCTGAGGGCCGAGGAGGCCGCCAAGGCCGAGGCCGAGCGCCGCCGCCACGAGGCGGAAGAAGCCGTGGCCGCCAAGAGCGCCTTCGTGGCCATGATCAGCCACGAACTGCGCACCCCGATCAGCGCCATCCTGGCCGGGGCCGCACGCCTGCACAGCGAGGTCCCAGAGGCCAGCGCCAAGACCCACGCCCAGCTGATCGCCGACGCCGGCGGCATGATGCGCACCCTGCTCAACGACCTGCTGGACTTCTCCCGGCTGGAGGCCGGCCGCATGGCGGTCGAGCGCGCGCCCTACGACCTGCGCCAGGCCCTGGCCGACACCCTGCGCCTGTGGCGTCCCGAGGTGCAGAAGAAGGGCCTGCGCCTGCGCATCGAGGGGGCCGCGGGCCTGCCGCGCTGGGTGTCGGGCGACGCCTTGCGCCTGCGCCAGGTGCTCAACAACCTCTTGTCCAACGCCATCAAGTTCACCGAGCGCGGCGAGATCGTTGTCTCGCTGGCCGCCCATCGCCAGGGCGAGGGCTGGACGCTGGAGATCGTCATCGCCGACACCGGCCGCGGCATCGAGCCCGAGGCCCTGCCGCGCCTGTTCACGCCCTTCGACCAGCTGACCGCCGAGGTCGTGCGCCGGCACGGCGGCTCGGGCCTTGGCCTGGTGATCAGCCGCGAGCTCGCCCGGCTGATGGGCGGCGACATCACCGTGGCCAGCGAGGGCCTGGGCAAGGGCGCGACCCTGCGCCTGACCGTGCGGGTCGACGAGGCCCAGGCCCCGCCGGCCCAGGCCAGCGCCGCCTCGATCGCTGGAGCGCGGGTGCTGGTGGTCGACGACCACGTGGTCAACCGCCGGGCCGTCGAGCTCGTTCTGCAGACCTTCGGGGTTGCGCCGGTGCTGGCCGAGTCCGGCGAGCGGGCCCTGGAGCTGCTCGCAGGCGGCGGCTTCGACGTGGTGCTGATGGACGTCTACATGCCGGGCCTGGGCGGTCGCGAGACCACCCGCATCCTGCGCGGCGAGCCAGGCCCCAACCGCGAGGTCCCGGTGATCGCGGTGACCGCCTCCTCGACCCCCAAGGACTGGGACGCCTGCCGCGCCGCCGGCATGGACGCCCACGTCGCCAAGCCCATCGACCCGGCCCAGCTGCACGCGGCCCTGGTCGAGGTGCTGGCGAGCCCGCCGGCCCGCACGGCGGCGGCGTGATCCAACCCTCTCCCCGCCCAACGCGCGTCATCCCGGAAAGCGCGTAGCGCTTATCCGGGACCCAGGGGGACCGGTCTCGGCGGTGGAATTGTTTTGGCGGTTGCCGACGCGGTGCGGTGACTCCTGGGTCCCGGCTCTCCGCTTCGCTGCGGCCGGGATGACGAGGCTAGGGATGGGAGAGGTTTTCCTTCAAACGCTCCAACAGCGCCGCCTCGTCCTTCATCTGGCATTCCCAGATCGTCTCGACCCGCCAGCCGGATGCGATCAGCGCGGCCTCGTTGCGCTCGTCGCGGGCCTTGTTGCGGGCCACCTTGGCCAGCCAGTAGTCGCGATTGGCCTTGGGCACGCGCGATCCCCGCGCGCAGTCGTGGCCGTGCCAGAAGCAGCCGTGGACGAAGAACGCCAGCCGTCGCCCGGGCATCACCAGGTCGGGCGAGCCGGGCAGGTCCTTGCGGTGCAGGCGGTAGCGGGCGCCAAGACCGGTGAGCAGTCGCCGCAGGGTCTTTTCGGGCGTGGTGCCGGTGCTCTTGACCCTGGCCATCACGGCCGAGCGCTTGGCGGGGTCGAAGACGTCGGTGGTCATGGCTTCGAAACGCGCGGAAACCGCCCCAGGCGCAGCGTGCCCGTCAGGAGCCGTACGCCAACCTGCTTGAAGCCCGGCAGGCGCGAGGTCGGGGTGAAGGCGAAGGTGCGTACCGCCGGCCAGAACCAGCCGTGCGACTGGAACAGCGGCGTCAGGGCCTTGGACGCCAGCTGATAGAGGCCCGTGTGCCGCCGGCGGTCGGCCTGCCAGCCCTTCAGCGCGGCGGGCGAGGGCGTGGTCGCCAGCCGATCGGCCAGCTCCACGGCGTCGACGAGGGCCAGGTTGCCGCCCTGGCCGAGCTGCGGGCTGGTGCCGTGGGCCGCGTCGCCGATCAGGGCGCAGGCTCCCACGTCCCAGCGGCCGACCGACACGTCGCGATAGATCGCCCGGGAAAAGCCGCTCCAGTCGCCCTGGTCGGCCAGGGCCTCAGCCAGTTCCGGCCACAGCGGGGCCAGCCGCTGCTCGCGCCAGGTGGCGAAATCGCCGGCCAGGAAGGCGTCCAGGCCGGCTGCCGGAACCGACCAGAACACCGCCGTGCAGTTCTCCTCGCCGCCGGGGCCCCGGCCGACCGGCAGGGCGCCGCACATCACCTCGGCCCGGTGATAGACCTGCCGCAGGGCGCCGGCGAAACGGCCGTCGGGATCGGCCAGGTTGGTCCACACCGCGCCCCACGGATAGATCGGGGCGCGGGCCCGGGGCTTCAGCGCCGAGCGCAGGGCCGAGGCCGAGCCGTCGGCGACCAGCACCATGTCGAAGGGGCCGAACGCGCGGCCGGTCTCGTCGTGCAGCACGGGGCGCGCGGTGTTCTCCAGCCGGACGATCCGAGCGCCGGTGACGATCTCCGCCCCGGCCGGGGCCAGGGGCGCGTGCAGGGCGTCGAACAGGGCCGCGCGGTGGATGCCCACCCCGTGCGCCCCGGGCCGCCATTCGCCGTAGTCCAGCGCCATCACTCGCCGGCCCCGGCTGTCGTGACCGATCAGCTCGCGGACAGGCGCGCCGGCGGCGCGGACGGTGTCTTCCAGTCCAAGCGCGCGCAGGGCCGCCAGGCCGGTGGGCTGAAGCAGCAGGCCCGAGCCCACGGGCCGGGGCTGCTCGAACGCCTCCAGCAGCGTCACGGCGTGGCCCTGACGGGCGAGCGCGAGGGCGGCGGCCATGCCGCCGACCCCGCAGCCGACGATGCCGACCTTCAAGGCCGGCCCGCGGGTCTTACAGCCCCTCGAACAGGGCCGTCGACAGGTAGCGCTCGGCGAAGCTGGGGATGATCGCCACGATCAGCTTGCCGGCATATTCGTCGCGCAGGGCCAGGTCGAAGGCGGCGGTCAGGGCCGCGCCCGAGCTGATGCCCACCGGCAGGCCTTCGGTGGACGCCGCGCGGCGGGCCATGGCGAAGGCGTCGTCGTTGTTGACCTGGACGATGTCGTCGATGACGCCGCGATCCAGGATCCCCGGCACGAAGCCCGCGCCGATGCCCTGGATCTTGTGCGGACCCGGCTGGCCGCCCGACAGCACGGCGCTGGCCTCCGGCTCGACGGCCACCATCTTCAGGCCCGGCTTGCGGGCCTTCAGCACCTGGCCGACGCCGCTGATCGTGCCGCCGGTGCCCACGCCCGAGACCACGGCGTCGACGGCGCCGGCGGTGTCGTTCCAGATCTCTTCGGCGGTCGAGACGCGGTGGATCAGCGGGTTGGCGGTATTTTCGAACTGCTGGGGCATCACCGCGCCGGGCGTGGCGTCGACGATTTCCTGGGCGCGGGCCACGGCGCCGCGCATGCCCTTCTCGGCCGGGGTCAGTTCCAGCTTGGCGCCGAGCAGCAGCAGCATCTTGCGGCGCTCGATCGACATGCTTTCCGGCATGACCAAGGTCAGCTTGTAGCCCTTGGCGGCGGCCACGAAGGCCAGGGCGATGCCGGTGTTGCCGCTGGTCGGCTCGACGATCGAGCCACCGGGCTTCAGCAGGCCCTTGGCCTCGAGATATTCGATCATCGCCACGCCGATGCGGTCCTTGACCGAAGCCAGCGGATTGAAGAACTCGAGCTTGGCCACGACCTCGCCCTTGGGCTTCAGCTCGGCCGAGAGGCGCGGCAGGCGGATCAGCGGGGTGTCGCCGACGGTGTCGATGATGGAGTCGTAGATCTTGCCCCGGCCGGCGCGCTTGAAGCGTGCGGCGTCGTACAGGCTGGAAGCGTCGTCCATGGTGATCTCTCGGGGATGAAAACAGGCCCTTGGGTGATCTCCACCTTAGAGCCTGCCGAGTTCAGATGGAAACCATCTGAACTCGACTAGCAGGCTCTAGATTAGAAAACCTCTGAGCAAATTGGGCGGTCGCCCAATTTGCTCGGGAGGCCGTAGGCTTTGCGTGTCAGCGACCTATTCGGCCGCCAGGGCCGCAGTTTTCCTGGCAGCGAGCGGAGTCAACAGATGCTCCGCCAGCCAGCGCACGGCCGGGGCGGCCACGCCGTCGCCGATCACGTGCAGGCCGGCCGTGGCGCTTTTCGGCAGGGCGTAGCTGTCGGGCAGGCCCATCAGCCGGGCGCCCTCGCGCGGGCTGACCAGGCGCGAGCGCACGGTCCCCTTGTCGATCACCAGCAGGGTCTGCCGCGAGGAGCCGCCGCGCGGGGTGCGCAGGCAGCCGGCCACGCCGTCGAAGCGCACTTCGGCCCTTTGTTCGCCGCCGCGCATGCGCCGGAAGACGCCGCCGACCGCCCGCTCACCGCTGGCGATCCGGGCGTCCACCGAGGCGCGGTGGGCCGGGGCCATCAGCGCCAGCAGGGCCTGGGTGGCCTCGTCGCTGCGCCATTCGACGGCGTCGTCGGGCTCGAGCACGGTGGAGAGGTCGGTGTTGCGGGCCGGCGGGGCGGGCAGGGCCCACCACAGCCAGCGATCCTTCAGGGCCTGGGGCAGGCGGGCGGCGGCCTCGCGCACCGCGCGGCTGTGGAACGGTCCCTGGCCGGTCAGGCCATCGGTATCGGCCCTGGTGGCGACCACGAAGACGCGCGGCCGCGACTGCGGGGTGAAGTGGGCCGCGTCGATTTCCAGAGCCCCGAAGCGGTAGCCCTGGTCGGCCAGGGCCTGGCACAGGGCCGTGAAGTCCTCGCCGCGGTGCGAGGTCAAAAGGCCGACCACGTTCTCGATGACGATGGTGGTCGGGGCGCGGCCCTCGTCCTCCAGCGCCTCGATCAGCCGCCAGAAACCGAAGAAGGCCGACGAGCGCCCGCCGTGCAGGCCTGCCCGGGCGCCGGCCAGGCTGAAGTCCTGGCAGGGGCTGGACGCCCAGGCCAGGTCCGCCTGCCCCGGCAGGTCGGCCGCCTCCAGCTTGAAGACGTCGCCGGTGTGGAAGTGATCGTCCGCATCGGGGAAGTTGGCGCGGTAGGTCTGCGCCTTCACCGGGTCGAAATCGTTGGCGAAGGCGCAATTCCAGCCTTCGCCGAGGCCGATGCGGGCCATGCCGCCGCCGGCGAAGAATTCATAGAAGACGGGGCGGGCGTTGTGATTCATCGTGGCCGGACTCTAGCTTGAGCCGCCGCTTCGAGGATAGCGCCCGCATGATCCGATCCACCGCTGTCGTCGTCGCCTGCCTGCTGCTGGCCGGATGCGGCGATGGTCCGCTGGGCGCCGCCGAGGGCGCGGCCTCGGCCCCAGCCGACGCGCCGGCCGACGTCGCGACCGGCCCCGACTACGCCGGCGACTTCGACCTGGTGGGAACCGAGCCCTTCTGGGCCGGCAAGGTGCGCGAGGGGGCGATCACCCTGGACCGCATGGAGGGCGGCGCGGTCAACCTGTCCAATCCCGGCGTGCGCATCGATGGCGAGCAGGGCGTCTGGGACGCCGAGCAGCCCGGCGAGGCGGGCGCTGAAGGTCATCGCCTGGTCTTCCGCCTGACGCCCCAGCCGTGCTCGGACGGCATGTCCGACCGCGTGTTCAGCCACGCCGCCGAGGTCTGGCTGGACGGGGCCACCTTCAAGGGCTGCGCGGCGCGGACGGAAGATTTGGCGAAGCAGGGGCGGCCTTAGGAGGAGCGAAATCCTCGTCCTTCGACAGGCTCAGGATGAGGATTTCGACTGCGCGGCCTATGGTTTGGTCCTCACCCTGAGCTTGTCGAAGGGCGGGGACCACGCAGGGCGTCGCTTAGCCGCCCTTGATGTCGATGGTCTCGATCTGCGACTGGGTCGCTTCGGCCTTGTGGGAGCGGCCCGGGATGGGCAGCAGCAGGCCGACGGCGATGGCCGCGACGATGGCGAGAGCGATGAGGGCCTTGGCCGCCATGGCGTGTTTCTGGTCCGTTTCGGGTCTGTAAATTCAGCGCCCGTGCCCGACATATGGTTCCGCCTGCGGAGCTTGCAAGGGTGTGGGTGAACGGGGTTACTCTAGGCGAGTTTCGAATGGTGGGACGATTTTGGAGGGGGTATGCTGGACGATCGGTTGATCGCGCGAAATGTCGCCGAACGAATTTCTGATCTACGGGCGTTGGTTCCTATTGATGCTGGTTTGCCGCAGATACGTGCGGCAACGGTCTGGATTAGAGATGTATATGAGCACATAGAAAATGTTTGGTCTTTTCTGGGGTTGCCTGGAAATCCTTCGATATATTCTATGGGCATAGAGTGGATTGATCCGCCAATCGACGCTACGGCGATGTTTTGGGGGAGCTTTGGATTTAGATCTCAAAGGCCTTTGGGTCTGGAAGAGAATGATATTCGCCTCAGCTACGAATGGAATATGGGTACGAACGACCTTTCAGTTCCAAGCTGGGTTATGGGTGGGGATCCATTTCTGGAGAAAAATAGATCTTTTAGTGAATATTTTAAATCGTACGTGGCGTACCATCAGGGGGAGTTTATATCTAGAATTGATATAATAGAATATGGTGCCTACAGAAGGGGTTTCATACATGCTAAGGGCGATCGGTATCTGCGTAGAGAGCAAGAAAAAGCTCAAGCCATTGACCAGGCATTCGCTGGCATAGGAATTGAATTTCTAATTCTCACAATTGTGCAAGAGGTCCTGGCCTCGCCATCCATTCGCCAAGTGGAGTCTTCCTTTGGTCGATTGGCTTAATTTCCTACAGAAATCTAAATTCTCCCCCGCGCCCCGCCTTTCAGGGCGTCGATCTTGCGGTCGGGCCGAGGCGCCGTTTCCGCCTCCAGCGTCGGGAGCGGCCAGCCGCCGGCCGGTCGCGCCGCGCGCTCGGGCGGCAGGGCCTGGACGATCTTGCGCACCGTGCCGGCCATCTGGCCCAGCAGCCGCACCTTTTCGGACGCCCTGCGGAGCGCCTCGCGATCGAGGCCCTCCTCCATCGCGGCCCAGAGCTCATCCATCGCCGCCATCAGCCGCTGCTGGATCTTCGCGCACCAGGCGCGGGAGGTTTCGCTGGTCATGCACAAGAGCATGAGGCCGGTTCGAGGACGTCGGATAAGAAACCTGTGTTTTCGTGTAGGGCGTTGAATTCGTTGGGGGCGGAGCGGGAATCCGCGGGGATAGACCCTCTCCCTCTGGGAGAAGGCGAGATAGGCGCTCTGTGGATAACTTCGCCCGCTACCGCTTGCGCCCGCTCCCGGCCACGTAAGGCGTCCCGTCGCGGTGGCGATAGGTCTCCTCGCCGGGGTGGATGACGAGGTCCAGGTCCGGATAGTCGCAGCCGTCCTCGTCCGGCCGGCGCGAACCCATCTCCAGCAGCACGGCCGGCGCGTCCGAGCGGTTCTGGATCTGGTGGCCGTTGGGAACCCCGGCCTTGAAGCCCGCGCAGTCGCCGGCCCGAAGGATCGTTTCGCCCTCATCTTCGACCAGCACCACCTCGCCCTCGACCACCCAGACGAACTCGTCTTCTGCCGTGTGCCAGTGGCGCTGGCTGGACCACGTGCCCGGCTCCAGCCGCATCAGGTTGACCCCGAACTGGGTCAGGCCTGCCGCGTCGCCCAGCTTCCAGCGCTTGCGCGCCCGGCAGGGCAGGTCGAAGGGCGCGGGATAGGCCGTGCCGTGGCGAGTGGGGGCCTGGTCGATATCGATCTTGGGCATGGTCGGCCTTGAAAGGATCGTGCGTGGTTTGCGTCCCGCCGATGGGAAGCCTAAAGCCTGCACCATGACCAGCCCCGCGCCCGTTTCCGTCAGCATCGACCCTGTCGAGCTCGCCCAGGCCCTGATCCGCCGCCCGTCGGTCACTCCCGCCGACGAGGGCGCGATGGACGTGCTGCAGCGACAGCTGGAAGGCCTGGGCTTCGACTGTCGCCGCATGAAGTTCGGCGAGATCGAGAACCTCTACGCCCGGCGCGGCACGGCCCGGCCCAACCTCTGCTTCGCCGGCCACACCGACGTGGTGCCGGTGGGCGACGACGCGGCCTGGACCGCCGGGCCCTTCGAGGCCGAGATCAAGGACGGCGTGCTCTACGGCCGTGGCGCGGTCGACATGAAGTCGGCCATCGCCGCCTTCGTCTCGGCCGTCGCCCATACCGAAGAAGTCCCCGGCTCGATCAGCTTCCTGATCACCGGCGACGAAGAAGGCGTGGCCGAGGACGGCACGGTCAAGGTCGTCGAGGCCCTGGCCGCCGAGGGCGAGATCATCGACCACTGCATCGTCGGCGAGCCTACTTCGGCCAGCCTGCTGGGCGACATGGTCAAGATCGGCCGCCGCGGCAGCATCAACGCCTGGATCGCCGTCGACGGCCGCCAGGGCCACGTGGCCTATCCGCACCGCGCCGCCAACCCGATCCCGGTGATGGTCGACATCCTCTCGCGCCTGCAGAGCCGCGTGCTCGACGAGGGTTATACCGGCTTCCAGCCGTCGAACCTGGAGATCACCACGGTCGACGTCGGCAACCCGGCCACCAACGTCATTCCGGCTTCTGCAAAAGCGCGCATCAACATCCGCTTCAACCCGGCCCACAAGGGCAAGGACCTGGCCGCCTGGATCGAGCACGAGTGCCGCGAGGCCGCCGAGGGCTTCTCGGGCCGTGTCGAGGCCCTGTGCAAGATCAGCGGCGAGGCCTTCCTGACCGAGCCCGGCCCCTTCACCGACGTCATCGTCGGCGCCGTGGGCGACGCCACCGGCCGCGTGCCCGAACTGTCGACTACCGGCGGCACCAGCGACGCCCGCTTCATCCGAGCCCTCTGTCCGGTGGTCGAGTTCGGCCTCGTGGGCTCGACCATGCACCAGGTCGACGAGCGCGTGCCCGTGGAGGAAGTCCGCCAGCTGGCCGGCGCCTACACCGCGCTGATCCGGCGCTATTTCGAGGCGTTCTCGGGCTGAGGGACAAAACCCTCGTCCTTCGACAAGCTCAGGATGAGGGTTCTGACTGCACGGCCCATGCAATAGCCCTCATCCTGAGCCTGTCGAAGGACGAGGGCGGACCCGCTGACGGAACCGAGCCATGAACGAGCTCTCCATCGACGAAGTCCTCGCCGAGGTCGCCGTGCTGGTGAAGCCGCACTTCGGCAAGGGCCGGGTGCCCGACTACATCCCCCAGCTGGCCACCGTGCCGGGCGCGAAGTTCGGCATGGCCGTGCGCACGGTCGACGGCGGCGAGCACGTGATCGGCGACGCCGACGAGGGCTTTTCGGTCCAGAGCATCACCAAGGTGCTGTCTCTCGGCCTGGCGCTCAACCGCATCGGCGACGAGGTCTGGACCCGGGTGGGCAAGGAGCCCTCGGGCACCCCGTTCAACCATCTCTCCCTGCTGGAGGCCGAGGGCGGCTTTCCGCGCAATCCCTTCATCAACGCCGGCGCCCTGGCGGTGACCGACATCCTGCTGGACAAGGTGCGCGATCCGGCCGCCCTGGTCAGCGGTTTCGCCGGCTTTCTGAGCGACGGCCCGGTGGAGATCGACCAGGCGGTGGCCGCCTCAGAGCTCGACAACGCCTGGCAGAACCGGGCCATCGCCAACCTGATGCGCGGCAAGGGCACGGTGCGCCACGACCCGGAAACCGTGGTCGCCGCCTATTGCCGCCAGTGCGCCCTCTCCATGAGCTGCCGCCAGCTGGCGCGGGCCTTCCTGCCGCTGGCGGCCGGCGGCTTCTCGCCGGTGGTGCAGGAGACCATCTTTCCCGAGCGCCTGACCCGGCGCCTCAACGCCCTGCTGCTGACCTGCGGCATCTATGACAGCGTCGGCAGCTTCGCCTACCGCGTCGGCCTGCCGGCCAAGAGCGGCGTCGGCGGCGGCATCGTCGCCGTCGTACCGGGCAAGGCCACGATCGCGGTCTGGTCGCCGGAACTGGACCGCTTCGGCACCTCGGTGGTCGGCGCCCGCGCGCTGGAGGCGTTCAGCCAGCTGACCAACTGCTCGGTGCTGTAGGGCGCGAAGGCCCCCTCAGTCGCTCCGCGACAGCTCCCCCAGAGGGGGAGCATCTGGCTCGGCATAGATCCTCCCCCCTCTGGGGGAGGTGGCCCAGAGGGCCGGAGGGGGCTCTGCCGCCTTTGACCCAGATCAAGGCGACCCTCTACGCGCCGACGCAACCTCCATCCGTTCCCCGATGGAGCCCGCCATGCCGATCGCCCAGCTTGCCTATCTCGGTTTCGTTCTCGCCGCCTTCGGCGTGTTCATGCTGGCGCTGGGATCGGTGTGGATCGCCGAACGCCTGTCGGACGACTGACGCCTTTCGAGAGCCCCGGTCCCCTCCACCCCGGGGCTTTCGTCCGGAGGCCGATCTCGGTCGGCCTTCGGTTCCTCGCGGCCTTCGCCGGATGTCGAGCCGGCGAAGGCCGCGGGCCCTTGGCCCTAGTCCTCGTAGCCCACGCCCACCAAGTAGAGCCCGTCGGCCGGGGCCACCGGCCCGCAGGCGCGGCGGTCCCTGGCCTCCAGGGCTTTCTTCACGTCGCCCGGCGCCCAGCGGCCGGCGCCCACCTCGACCAGCGTGCCGGTCATCGACCGCACCTGGCGATGCAGGAAGCTGCGCGCCTCGAAGTCGAGATGGATCTCCTCGCCCACCCGCCGCACGCGGGCGACGTCGAGGGTCTTCATCGGGCTCTGGGCCTGGCAGTGCATGTCGCGGAAGGTGGTGAAGTCGTGCAGGCCGACCAGAGCCTGGGCCGCCGCGTGCATGGCCTCGTGGTCGAGGTCCTTCTTCATGTGCCAGACCTTGCCCTTGTCGAGGGCCGGCGGGGCGCGGCGATTGAGGATCCGATAGAGGTAGCGCCGCTCGTTGGCCGAGAACCGTGCGTGCCAGCCCTCGGGCGCTGCCTGCGCATCGAGGATCGACACCGCCTCGCGGGTCAGGTGGGCGTTCAGGGCGTTCATCACCGTCTGGGCCGGCCAGTCGCGCTCAAGGTCGACATGCACCACCTGGCCCGTCGCATGCACGCCGGTGTCGGTGCGGCCGGCCGCGGCGATGCGCAGTTCCTGGCCGCAGAAAGCCTTGACCGCCGCCTCGATCGCCCCCTGCACGCTGGGCAGGGTCGCCTGGGCCTGGAAGCCCGAATAGGGACGGCCGTCATACTCGACGAGGAGGCGGTAGCGAGGCATCAGGCCAGGACCGTCCCGGTCGCCAGCGGGAAGCCGCGCACGAAGACCTCGGCCTCCTGCACGCCCTTGCCCTCGCGCTGGGCCTTGAGCAGGCGCACGGCGCCTTCACCGCAGGCGATCAGCAGGGCGTCGTCGAGCACGGTCCCGGCCGGGCCGTCCGCGTCTTCCACCTTCGACAGCAGGGCCTTCACCCGCACCGGGCCCTTGTCCGACGGGGCCTCGAACCAGGCGCCGGGGAAGGGCGACAGGCCGCGGATGTGGCGGTCGACCTCGGCGGCGGGCCGGCTCCAGTCGATGCGGGCCTCGGCCGGCTTGATCTTCTTGGCGTAGGTGACGCCGTCCTCGGCCTGCGGGGTCTCGATCGCGCCGCCGCGTTCGATGGCGGCCAGGGCCACCGGCAGCAGGCGCGCGCCCACGGCGGCCAGGCGGTCGTGCAGGCTGGCCACCGTGTCCAGAGCGTCTATGCGCACGCTCTCCGACAGCAGCACCGGGCCCTCGTCGAGACCCTCGCTCATCCGCATCACCTGGACGCCCGTCACGGGATCCCCGGCCATGATCGCCCGCTGGATCGGCGCGGCGCCCCGCCAGCGCGGCAGCAGGCTGGCGTGCAGGTTGAAGCAGCCCAGCTTGGGCGCCTCCAGCACGTCCCTGACCAGGATCTGGCCGAAGGCGACGACGACGGCCGCGTCGAGGTCCAGCGCCTGGAAGGCCGCGATCTCTTCTGGGGTCTTCATCGACGCCGGCGTGCGCACCGGCAGGCCCAGGCCCTCGGCGAAGGCGTGGACCGGCGAGGGCTTCAGTTCCTGGCCGCGACCGCGCGGGGCGGGCGGCTGGCTGTAGACGGCTACGATCTCATGGCCGCTGGCGACCAGTTCGGCCAGGCAGGCGACGGCGAAATCGGGAGTTCCGAGAAAGGCGATGCGCATGGCGGGGGTTTAGCGGTCGGAAGGCGCTGGGGAAAGTCGTGCGTCGGTCCCGAGCGAGCCTCAGAGTCGGAACCTCGACCGTTCGGCCGCCGTTCTTTGCCCGACTCTTCGCAACCAAGATCGTCGGAGGAAAACTAGATGCGCACCATCGCCCTGATCGCCGTCTCGGCCCTCGCCCTGTCGGCCGCCGCCTGCTCGGACCAGCACGCCCAGCAGATCAAGGAAGGCGCCAGCGCCGCCGGCCAGGACATCAAGGACGCCGCCAACGAGATCAAGAACGACCCGGACGTCAAGGAAGCCGGCACGGCGCTGAAGGAAAGCAGCAAGGAGACCGCCGCCGAGCTGAAGGCCGCCGCCGGCGACGCGGCCCAGGAAGCCGGCAAGGACATCACCCGCGAAAGCAAGGAAGCCGGGCAGGCCGCCAAGAAGGAAGTCCACGAGGCGACGCGCTAGGTTCAGCACCTGAGACGAAAGCCTCGTCCTTCGACGGGCTCAGGATGAGATTTTTCTGCGGTCTTGGCCTTTGATGGTCCTCATCCTGAGCTTGTCGAAGGACGAGGACACGCTCGGGCTTGAATGTGGATACACCGTAGGCGCGGCCCCTACCGTCGTGCGGGCTCGGCCCCATATCGGTTGTCGCCCCGCGCGCCGCGCAGGAAGCCCAGCTCCACCCAGGCCCAGATCGACAGGCCCATGGCGGCCAGCGCCAGCAGCGGCGCGGCCAGGATCAGCACGGAGTCGCCGGCGTACAGCCCGCTGGCCAGGCCGCTCAGCGCATAGGGACCGACGGCGAAGACGGCCATCCACCAGGCCGGCTTGCCGCGGTCGTGCAGGCGGCGCACTGCGACGGCGACGCCCGCCGCCAGCACGGGCAGGAACAGCAGGCCGGGAACCGCGCCCAGCCAGCCGCCGGCCTGGGTGGCCAGCACCGTCAGGGTCAGCACCACGGCGGTGGCCAGGGCCAATCCGACCTGGGCGCGCCAATAGTCCAGCCGCGAGGCGCGGCCGGAAAAGGCGAAGATCGGTTTCAGCTTGTCGACAAGGCCCCGCATGGGGTCAGTAGAACCTGCCTTGGGCGATCAGGAAAGAGCCGACAGGGCCTCGGCCATCGCCGGGCGCGCCGCGCCGTCGGGCTGGACGCAGGCCGCCTCCAGGCCGCGCAAGGCCGCAGGGGCCTGGCCGTCGACGCGGTCCAGCAGCTCGCCCAGCAGCAGGCCGAAGGCTCGCACGTCGAGCGGCGTCCAGCGGCTTTCCTCGCCGGCCGGCAGGAACGCCGCCGCGCCGAAGTCGCTGAGCACGGCCGCGCCTTCGGTCCCATCCCACAGCACGTTGTGGGCGTAGAGGTCGGCGTGCTGCAGGCCTCGCGCGTGCAGATGCGTCGCGCCGGCGGCCACGTCGCGGGCGATGCGGCGCGCGACGTCGAGGGGCAGCGACAGGTCGGCCGCATAGACGTCGCGGCTGCAGCTCTCCAGGCTGGGCGGCCCGGCCAGCACCCGCCAGTCCGCCGGCAGCAGCGGCATCAGAAGGCCCTCGGCGCCGTCGGGATGCCCCTCGACCCGGCCCTGGGCCCCGGTCAGGTTGGGATGTGCGCCGGCGGCCATGCAGGCGGCCATTTCGCGCTCGGGCAGGCCGTCGCTGGTCATGGCCCCGCGAAACAGCTTCAGGGCGATGGGGCGGCCGTTCCAGCCCGCCTCGAACACGTCGCCGGATGCGCCGCGCCCCAGGGCCTTGCCGACGACGAGGTCGTTCCAGGCCACGGGCGCCGCCGCCTGGACGGGATGATGGGCGTCGAACCGATTGCCGGCCCAGGCCAGCCAGGCCAACGCCGGCAGCTGCGCCAGCCAGGCCGGCGGGGCCTCGAAGCGGTTGGCGGCGATGCGCAGCAGTTCCAGGTTCGAGGCCTGGCCCAGGCTTCCGGGCAGGGCCGACAGCCGGTTGCCCGACAGCATCAGCTTCTGCAGGGCCGGGCGCTCGCCCAGGGCGGGCGGCAGGGTCTCGATGCGGTTGTCGGTCAGGGTCAGCCAGCGCAGCGCCGGCGGCAGGGCCTGCGCGGGGATCGTCTCGATCCCGCAGCCGCGAAAGCCGACCTGGCTGAGGGCAGGCAGGTCGCCCAGAACCTCCGGCAGCGTGCGAAACGGCGCGCCGGACGCGAACAGCACCTTCAGGCGGGTCAGCCGGGAAAAGTCATGGGGCAGGGCGCGGATGGCGGTGGCGCCGATGTCCAGCACCTCCAGCGTGTCGGCCAGGGCGAAGACCTCCGGCGGAACCTGCGAAAGGTCCGCGCCGGAAAGGTCCAGCCTCGTCGCGCCGGCCAGGTCGCCGGCGCGCAGGGCGGCCAAGGTGTTTTCCACGGCCGCCCCCATTGCGCGATCAGTCGCGCAGCAGGTCGTTGATCGAGGTCTTCGAGCGGGTCTGGGCGTCGACCGTCTTGACGATCACGGCGCAGTAGAGGCTCGGGCCGCCGTTCTTGTCGGGCAGGCTGCCCGGCACCACGACGCTGTAGGGCGGCACCTTGCCGACGTGGATCTCGCCGGTCTTGCGGTCGACGATCTTGGTCGAGGCCGACAGGTAGACGCCCATCGACAGCACGCTGCCCTCGCCGACGACCACGCCTTCCACGACTTCCGAGCGGGCGCCGATGAAGCAGTTGTCCTCGATGATGGTCGGGTTGGCCTGCAGGGGCTCAAGCACGCCGCCGATGCCGACGCCGCCCGACAGGTGGACGTGCTTGCCGATCTGGGCGCACGAGCCGACCGTCACCCAGGTGTCGACCATGGTGCCTTCGTCGACGAAGGCGCCGATGTTCACGAACGACGGCATCAGGATGACGTTCTTGGCCACGTGCGAGCCGCGGCGGACGATGGCGCCCGGCACGGCGCGGAAGCCGGCGGCTTCGAACTGCGGGGCTTCCCAGCCGTCGAACTTGTTGGGCACCTTGTCCCACCACGGACCCACGCCGCCGCCCAGGGCGCCCGAGCGCATGACGGTGTTGGGGTTCAGGCGGAACGACAGCAGCACGGCCTTCTTCAGCCACTGGTGGGTGGTCCACGCGCCGTCGATCTTTTCCGAGACGCGGGCCTTGCCGCTGTCGAGCAGAAGCAGGGCCTCTTCCACGGCGGTGCGGACCGGACCGGTAGTGGCGGTCGAAACGCCGTCGCGGGCTTCCCAGGCGGCTTCGATCTCGGTCTGGAGGTCGGCGAGGGTGAGGGCGGTCATGCGTGGGTTCCCTTCAGGCGCGCCGAGCTCAGGAACCCGGCGAGGTCGTTGGTGCGGTGGTGGACGTGTTCGGAGGTCGATGCGGCCGCGTGGGCGCCGACCAGGACGGTGGTCATGCCCAGCCGCGCGGCGGGCACGAGGTTCTTCTCGCTGTCCTCGAAGAAGGCCGTGGCCGGCGGATGGATCGCGTGCAGCTTGGTGATCTTGTCGAAGGTCGCCAGCGAGGGCTTGGGGATGTAGTCGGCCGTCTCGATGGCGAAGACGTCCTCGAACAGTTCGCGCAGCCCCAGGTGCGCCAGCACCCGCTCGGCGTGGCCCAGCGAGCCGTTGGTGAACACCAGCCGCCGACCGGGCAGGGCGTTGATGGCGTCATGCAGCGCCTGGTCGGGGATCAGGTTCTCCATCGACACGTCGTGCACCTCCTCCAGGAACTGGGCGGGGTCCATGCCGTGATAGGTCATCAGCCCGGCCAGGGTGGTGCCGTGCTCGAGATAGTATTTCTTCTGCAGCGCCCGGGCCTCTTCGCGGGGCAGGCCCGTGAAGCGCTCGACGAAGTCGGTCATCCGGCCCTCGATCAGGCCCATGAACTGCGTCTCGGCCGGATAGAGGGTGTTGTCGAGGTCGAACAGCCAGGTGTCGACGTGGGTGAGATCGATGGTCATGGCCGGAACCTCCCCCTGTGGGGGAGGCGATCGCGGAGCGATCGGAGGGGGGAGGGACCTTGGCGCGGCGGAAGCTGAGAACGGCCCCCCTCCGGCCCTTCGGGCCACCTCCCCCAGAGGGGGAGGATCCTGTCGATCATTTCGAGATCAGCGTGCCCGCGCCGTGCTCGCTGAACAGTTCGACCAGCATGGCGTGCGGGCGGCGGCCGTCGAGGATGACCACGGCCTCGACGCCGCTCTCCACGGCGTGGATGGCGTTCTCAAGCTTGGGGATCATGCCGCCGGTGGCCACGCCGTCGGCGATCAGCTGGCGGGCCTGCTCGATGGTCATCTCGCGGATCAGCTCGCCATCGGCGTCGAGCACGCCCTTGATGTCGGTCAGCATCAGCATCCGCTTGGCCTTCAGGGCGCCCGCCAGGGCGCCGGCGACCGTGTCGGCGTTGATGTTGAAGGTCTCGCCCTGCTCGGAGACGCCGATCGGGGCGATCACCGGGATGTAGTCGGTTTCCGAGGTCAGCAGGGCCTGGATCAGGTGCGGGTCGACCTTGGTCGGCTCGCCCACGAAGCCCAGGTCGACGGCCTGTTCGATGTTGCTGTCCGGATCCTTCTTGGTCCGGGTCACCTTCTCGGCGGTGATCAGGCGGGCGTCCTTGCCCGACAGGCCCACGCCGCGCACGTCGGCTTCAGCCCCGGCCTGGGTGATCCAGTTGGCGATTTCCTTGTTGATCGCGCCCGACAGGACCATCTCGGCCACTTCCATGGTGGCTTCGTCGGTGACGCGCAGGCCGTCGATGAACGTGGACTTCACGCCGGCCTTGTCGAGCATGCGGCTGATCTGCGGACCGCCGCCGTGGACCACCACGGGGTGCACGCCCAGGAGCTTCAGCAGCACGGCGTCGGCCGCGAACAGCTTGGCCACCTCTTCCTGGCCCATGGCGTGGCCGCCGTATTTGATCACGACCGTCTCGCGGTCGTAGATCTGGATGTAGGGCAGGGCCTCGGCCAAAGTCTTGGCGGTGGCCCAGCCAGCTTCCTCGGCGACATTGGTCAAAGGCGGTGGTCCTGGTGCGCGAAAATAGGCGCGCCTCGATAGCGGACCCCGTCTCCCCTGTCACCCTTTGACTAGGTTCACCCTTTGACGTCGTTCCCGGATCGTCCGCGCCCGTAGCGCCATTTCAGCGCGAGCACGGCCGCCGACATCGCAAGGCAGGCCAGGTTCGACAGGGCGACCGGCCAGGCCCCGATCATCAGGCCATAGGCCAGCCAGCAGCCAAAGCCCGCCACGGTCACCACATAGGTGCGCAGCGACACCGACGAGGCGTCCTTCTCCTTCCAGATCTTGACGATCTGCGGGGCGAAGCTGGTCATCGAAAGCAGGGCCGCGGCGGTCCCGACGAACACGGCGACCGGCTGGGCGGCGGCCATCAGGCCGTGCGGGGCGTTTCGGTCAGGCCCCAAAGCTGCGCATAGGCCGGCGCCAGCTCCAGCCCGACCGGCGGCAGGCCCGGCGCATGGCCCTCTTGCAGGCAGACGGCCAGATAGGCCAGGGCGGTCTTCACGCCGTGCTCGGAATAGGGCTTGCCGATCACCCCGCAGGCCCCGGCAAAGTCGTCCGGCAGGCGCTTGACGTTGGCGGTCATGAACAGGGCCACGCAGCCGCAGTCGTCGTGGATCTTGCGCACCACCTCGACGCCCGTGGGGCCGTCGCGCAGGTGAACGTCGACGAGGGCCAGGTCCGGATGCAGCGACCTGGCCAGGTCCACCGCCTCGTCCGAGCTCATGGCGCAGCCGACGGGGTGGTAGCCTGCTTCCTGGACCAGGAACTCCAGCTCGGTGGCCAGGAGCACCTCGTCCTCGACGATCAACACATCCAACGCGCGCCCTGGCATGGGTGACTTGGTCCTACTGATGCGCGCCGTTGACGGGCAGGTTGACGACGACGCGGGTTCCGGGCTGGGTCGCCGTGGTCTCGGACCGCGCCTTCAGCTGCTGGCAGAGCAGCTGGACGATGGTCAGTCCGAACCCCGTGGACCGGGCCCCTTCAGTCATTCCAACGCCGTCATCGGCGATTTCGATCCGGAACTCGCCGTTCGTGCGAGTGATCGATACCGAAATGTGGCCCGAACGCCCCTCTGGGAAGCCATGGCGCAGGGCGTTGGAGAACAGCTCGCTGATTACCAAGGCCAGCGGCGCGGCCTTCGAGGCCGGCACGTCCACCCGTTCCAGGTCCAGGCTGACGCGGATCTCGTCGCGATTGGCCGAGCCGGCCATGTCCGACACCAGGTCGCGCACGAAGGCCGAGACGTCGAAGCGCTCGACGTCCTCGCTCTGGAACAGCCGGCGATGGACGGTGGCGATGGCGTTCACCCGCTCCAGCATGCCGCGCAGGCTGTGCTTGACCGCCGGCTCCTTCTCGCGCCGGTTCTGCAGCAGCAGCAGGGACGAGATGAGCTGCAGGTTGTTCTTCACCCGGTGGTCGACCTCGTGCAGCAGGGCGGTCTTCTGCTCCAGGGCCAGGGAAAGCTCGCGGGTGCGGGCCTCGACGGCCTCTTCCAGGTCGCTGCGGGTCTCGCGCAGATGCTGCTCGGTCTGCTTCTTCTCGCTGACGTCCAGCTGCGAGCCGAAGAAGTAGATGATCTGCCCCAGCTTGTTGCGTACGGGCGACAGGTACAGCGCGTTCCAGAAGGTGCTGCCGTCCTTGCGGTAGTTGAGGATGTCGATGGCGATGTCCTCGCCGCTGGCGATCGCCAGGCGCAGATCGCCGATCGAGGCGGGATTGGTGTCAGGCCCCTGCAGGAAGCGGCAGTTGCGGCCGATCACCTCCGAGCGGGCGTAGCCGGTCAGTCGCAGGAAGGCGTCGTTGGCGAAGATGATCGGATTGTCGGCCTGGGTGGCGTCGGTGACGATCATGGCCATGCGGGTGGCGCGGATGGCGGCGGCGAAAGGGTCGTCGATGCCGTGCTCGGCCGCGAGCTGATCGCTCGCCCGCTGAGACTTCAGATAATCCGTCATTCCTGAGCCCGACCCCGGCTTTGTTCTATGGACGCCCCGTCAACGGCTGAACGCCCGGCCTTGGGTCGGGTTCCCGACCGAGCTTGGGCGTCCGGAAAAGCAAACGCGGCGGCCCATGGGGACCGCCGCGTCGGCAATGGTCAAGTTTGAAAGGCCGCCCCCTACTTGGGACGGTAGATGCGGTCGAACACGCCGCCGTCGGCGAAGTGCGTGGCCTGGGCCTTCTTCCAGCCGCCGAAGGTGTCGTCGATGGTCGACAGCGGGATCGCCTTGAACTTGCCGGCGTACTTCTTGGCCACCGCCGCGTTGCGCGGACGGTAGTGGTGCTTGGCGATCAGCTCCTGGGCCAGCGGGCTGTAGAGGAAGTTCAGGTACCCCGTGGCGGCCAGGCGGGTCTTGTGGCGGTCGACGTTCTTGTCGACCAGGGCCACCGGCGGCTCGGCCAGGACCGAGGTCGACGGCACGACGATCTCGAACTGGCCCGGCAGTTCCTCCAGCGCCAGGAAGGCCTCGTTCTCCCAGGCCAGCAGCACGTCGCCGATGCCGCGCTGGGTGAAGGTGGTGGTGGCCCCGCGCGCGCCGGTGTCGAGCACTGGCACGTGGGCGAACAGGTCCTTCAGATAGGCCTCGGCCTTGGCGGGGTTGCCGCCCGGCTGCTTCAGCGCCCAGGCCCAGGCGGCCAGGTAGTTCCAGCGCGCCCCGCCCGAGGTCTTCGGGTTGGGGGTGATGACGCCGACGCCCGGCTTGACCAGGTCCGGCCAATCCTTGATCCGCTTGGGATTGCCCTTGCGAACCAGGAACACGATCGTCGAGGTGTAGGGCGTCGAGTTCTGCGGCAGGCGCGACTGCCAGTTGGCCGGCAGCAGCTTGGCGCGCTCGGCGATCTCGTCGATGTCGTAGGCCAAGGCCAGCGTGACCACGTCGGCCTGCAGGCCGTCGATCACCGAGCGGGCCTGCTTGCCCGAGCCGCCGTGGCTCTGGTTGATGGTCAGGGTCTGGCCGACCTTGTCCTTCCAGTATTTGGCGTAGGCGGTGTTGATGTCCTTGTAGAGCTCGCGGGTCGGGTCGTAGCTGACGTTCAGCAGGGTCAGCGACCCGGCCGCCTGGGCCTGGCCCGCCAGCAGGGCGGGGGCCCCGAGAGCGGCCGCGCCGGCGCCGGCCGCGCCGAGCAGGCCGCGCCGGGTGGGAGACTTGAAGGCGTTGGTCATGGCGATGTCGCTCTTGGCTCCGAGGGGTCCGAGCGATTAACGCACGAACCTGACGGATGCCTCATACCCTATTGTCTAGGTAGGTTTCACGCCCAAGAAGACTCTCACGGTCGGTAGATTTGATCGAAGACGCCGCCGTCCGCGAAGTGCCGGGCCTGCGCCTTCTTCCAGCCGCCGAACTGGCCGTCGATGGTGGCCAGCGGGATCTTCGGGAACTTGGCGGCGTACTTGGCGGCCGCCTGCGGATTGCGCGGCCGGTAGTGGTGCTTGCCGATCAGGTCCTGGGCCAGCGGGCTGTAGAGGAAGTTCAGATAGCCCTCGGCGATCAGCTTCGTGCCGCGCCTCTTCACCACGCTGTCGACGACGGCCACCGACGGCTCGGCCAGGATCGAGCGTGACGGATAGACGATCTCCAGCCCGTCGGCGGCGAACTCCTGGCGGGCCAGGTGCGCCTCGTTCTCCCAGGTCAGCAGCACGTCGCCGACGCCCCGCTGGGCGAAGGTGGTCATCGAGCCGCGCGCGCCGCTGTCGAGCACAGGCACCTGCCTGTAGAGCTGGCGCACGAAGGCCTGGGCCGAGGCGTCGGCGCCGCCCGGCTGCTTCAGCGCCCAGGCCCAGGCGGCCAGATAGGCCCAGCGCGGCGCGCCGCCGGTCTTGGGATTGGGGGTGATGATCTGGACACCGGGTTTGACGATGTCGCCCCAGTCCTTGATCCGCTTGGGATTGCCCTTCCTGACCAGGAACACGATCGTCGAGGTGTAGGGGGCCGAGTTCTGCGGCAGGCGCGACTGCCAGTTGGCGGCGGTCAGGCCGCGGGCGGCGATCTGGTCGATGTCGTCGGCGAGCGCCAGAGTGACGACGTCGGCCTGCAGGCCGTCGATCACCGAGCGGGCCTGTTTGCCCGAACCGCCGTGGCTCTGGCGGATTTCCAGGGTCTGTCCGACCCGGCGCTTCCAGTAGGCGGCGAAGGCCGGGTTGATGTCCTGGTAGAGCTCGCGGGTGGGATCGTAGCTGACGTTCAGCAGGGTGACGACCTTGGGCGCCTTCTGGGCCAGCGCGCTCGCGGGCGCCGCCGCCAGGGCGCCGGCGCCCAGGGCGAGGTCCCGGCGGGTGGGAAGACGAAGCAGGCTCATCGGGCGTCCTCTGGGATAACGCCGCAACTTTGGCCGATGCGCCCTGGCGGCGCGCGCGAGTGTTTCTGAAGACGGGATCAGAAGATCCTCCCCCTCTGGGGGAGGTGGCCCAAA